>CAZHZH010000038.1:0-22560 GCA_964537205.1 uncultured Bacteroidaceae bacterium | reverse complement strand
GCCTTCTCATCCTCAATGTACTCACTCATCAGTGTCCCCAAGTCGTAGGTATAGATGTTGATGGCTGGTAGCGAGGCGTATGGGTTTGGTTCGTATGGATGTTCTGTAGCCCATGCCACTTTCGCCCTTTGCTCCATCACATAGTCCCAAGTGTATATTTCATCCTCGGAGTAATCATCAAACAGGTTAAAAGGAGTGCCAGACAGTTGAAGTAGCTTTGTCGTTGGTTTGATAAGTTCTTTCAGAACGTTCTGCCCGAGTTCCGTCTTTGTCCCCTCGTGTGCCTCGTCCACTATCACCAAGTCCCATGCCGCTTTGAACACCTCATTGTTCTTGTCGAACTTTCCTCCCACCTGTTCCGAACCGCGCAGGTCTTGCATGGATGCGAAATACACGTATTTGTTGCCCTTCGCGGTCTGATGTTCGAGTGTGCTGAATGTCTCGCCTTTTCCTTTCGAACCATAATGGTAATCCTTGCGGTCATAGAATATCTTGCCGAAGTCATCAAACCAATTTACATCCACCACGGGACGATGGGTCAGTATCAATGTGCGGGTAAATTCTTCTTCTTTTACCACTTGCAACGCGGAGAGAGTCTTGCCAAAACGCATTTTGGCATTCCACAACATCTGATTGCCTCTTCTGAAACGCTTGCGAGTGCTGTTGATGGCATTCCGTTGTTCCGGGCGGAAGATGACAGGGGAATGTCCATGCGTGACAGCGGACGGATGCAGGCTGGTCTCACCCTTTTTTACGGCTGCGATGGCTTTCTTTACTGTTTCCAAGTCACAGCAGAACCATTCGTCAGCACCACTGACACCATCAAACTCCTTACGCTTGATTCCCGAACGTTCCAACACCTTGTGTACCTGTTTGTCGTTGAAAGTCATTATCATGCCACTACGAACGAAAATGCTGATTTCCGTGTAGAGCAACTGATATGCAATGCCCGCAGTCTTGGTGTACTGGCGTATACGCTTATGAGCGGCCTTTTGCAATACTTCTGTATTGGTGAACAGATTGCTGCCGTCGTCTTCGTCGAGTGTTGTCTCGCCGATTTTCAGACAATCACGATGCCGTTCGTCATTGATGGCGAATACGTAAATCAGTTTGGATTTCAGTGAGGATTCGAATGTTGCCATAGGTTTTTATTTTATCAGGTCGATGAATCGTATTTTCTTCTTGTTGTTAGCCCAGTCGCGGATGAGGCAGTACGTGCCGTTGTGCCTGCGGATGTCGTCTTGTTGACAGCCAGGGCAATAAACGGTCTGTTCTTCTTCGCCGAAAAGGGTCTGTATCGTCTCTGTCACACCATTGCGGCAACTGTCGGGTACCACGCCCTTCAGCCCGTCCATTTGCCAGAGATTCCAAGAGATAATGTAGGCTATGTAGTTGATGCTTCTGATGAGAGGTGGCTTGCCGAACTTTGCATGATAGTATTCGATGAAAGTCCAAAGCAATGATTCACGTGCCAACAGCAGGTTGTCGCCTTGCCATTCAAAACCGTAAATGTTCTTATAGGCGGTCTGCGCCCATTTCAGCCATTCGCTGCTTGTATCCACGTTCTCACTGACGACCCGCAGTTTCCTGTCGAGTAGCCCGATACGCTGTTCCAACGGAATAGGCGAGCCTGTGGTTGCATCGTATCGGCTAACAAGGTAAGGACCCTCGCCACATGTTATTTCCATGCGTGTGGATCTGACATAGTCTTTCCATGTCTTGCCTTCGGGAAATTCTATTTGGCTGGGATTGTTGTTCCAAGTGTGGTTTGCGGTGTCTTCAACATTGAACACATCTTTCCTGCCGAACCATGCCTCGTCAACGAGATTGTTCTGCGCGTTGCATACCCACGACGGAGTAAACACCTCCGCCATGCCTTTGGCACGGTCTGTCTGACGTTCCTTTGTTTTGAGCACACGAGGTCGGATTACCATTCCCCGTTCGCCTGTGATGAGTTCTGGCAAAAGAGGTTCATGGTAACCGTATTCCATGCCTAACGCCTCATAGTCGTGCGTCGCCCAGAAGATATTCCGTCCTGTGGTATGGTCGTGCAGCAGTGTGTCAAGCACTTCCGCCGACAATGCCATAAGACTGTCCTCCCTTATGTCGATAAAGGAGGATTGCTGTTTGTAGTCTGGCATTCTTCGCGCTTATAGCTGATGGCAAAAGCACTTATCGGATATAACAGAGATCCTCAACCAAAAGGCACGAAAAAAGCGCGGACGCTTATCCGTGCCTGAGGTTGTAGGAATACCCTGCCAAACAGATAAGTGAAATGTCCACGCTAATAAGCGCAGACATTAGTCATTTATCGTTGTTTGGCTTTTCTAAAACTTCCTACATTTCAGACACACCGAATAACTGCTAATGCTGTTATTGTTAACCCACGAAAGTCGTATCGCCACCCTTCGCTCAGGGGAACCATGCCGCGCATGCGTCGTTTACGACGATTTGACGATACTTGATGCAAATATACAAAAAGTATTTTTATTGACGTAGAATTATTGGAAAAAATGATACGGGGAGCCGGCATCGTTAGAATCTTAACGTTGTCAGCGTACACCCGTAAGTGAAATTCATGTTATGCCACAGTGCCATGCCACACGCCCTTTGCCGTCATTCCGAGGCCCCGGGCCGAGTGAACCCTCAGTGCGCTATAATCGCGCCATGCCACACACTCTGTCTTTCCGAGCGTAGCGAGTGACAAATGGTGCAAGCCGAGTGAAGAGCCAAGCTCGCTTGAGCTTTTCCGAGGCGCAGCCCATTTCGGGTGAAGCCACAAATGGTGCAAGCCGAGTGAAGAGCCAAGCTCGCCTGAGCTTTTCCGAGGCGTAGCCCATTTCGGGTGATGCCAATCTTCAGTGCAATACCACAGTGCTATGGCCCAGGCTATGAGGATACACTCCTCCCTACGGTCGTCGGGATGACGGAAACGGGGTCGGTCGTCGGCATGACGCGGCAGGTCGCGCGCGTCAGGGTGTCAGCGGATCTTCACCGTCACCTTCGCCGGAAAGCAGTAGGCGGGGTCGCCCCTTTCCGCCATAGTGGAGCGGAGGTTGTCCTTGGTTCGGCTCAGACGGCCTTTGAACAGAGTTTTCTTGCCGTACTTCACTTTTACCGGCTTGTCGAGGTCCGCCATGTGGTCGTTGAGGCAGATGGTGACTTCCGAGTAGTCGCATTCCTCTATGGTGATGGTGTTCCCTTTGATCCGCGCGCTGACGAAGTTTCCCTTCTTGGTCTCGCCGGCAGGCACGTCGAGCCAGTAGAACCACTTCCTTCCGTTGTCGCCCTGCACCCATTCGACGTAGTCGGGGTAGGGGTTGCGCTTGTACTGTGCCATCCATGGCAGCGCGGCCTTGTCCTCAAGATCCATCCAGTGGGGCTTGCCCTCGATGATGTGTGTGCTGTGGACGAAGCCTTCGGGGTCGGCGCGCCTCATGGAGTCGAGCATCAAGCCGCGTCGCGCGTCGAGCGTGTTGCGGTTGTACGCTGCGTCATCCCCTCCGCACCATATCATGAACGGCAGGTTGCGCAGGCTCCTCATGTCGACGTCGCCGGGGTGTCCCGCCATCATCGACGCGGCCGCCCAATGGTCGGCCATGCGCGGAGCCATCCGCCACACACCGTCGCCTCCAGCCGAATAGCCCATGAGGTACACCTTGTCGGGATTGACGTTGTAGTAGACTTCGCACGTGCGGATGAGTTCCTCGAACATGCTGTCTATTGGGTTCTTGAACCACATATCCCAATCGTCCCACGGAGCCCGCGGGCATACGTAAACGCCTTCGGCCGGCTGGTAGAGTACCTTCTGGTTCTCCCATTGGCTGTCGTTGAGATATTTCGGGGCGTTTCCGCCGCCGTGCATTGATATCCACATGCTGCGCCCGTCGGCAGGTTCGCCGCCGAACGTCTTTGTCCAGTACTTCATCTTCAAGTCTCCTTGTGTGATACACGAACTTTCGACGTTCTTCTTCAATAATTCTCTTTCCTGTGATTTCCATTCCTGTACTATCGCGTATTGTGCTTGCCCTGCCTGGAGCGGGTTCAATGGAGTTTGCTGTGCGCGCATGGTGTCGCAAACGGCGAACAGAGCCGCGCACACGGTGATCAGTGTCCTGTACATTATAAAATATGTTTGTTGATGTTTTTTCTGGTGCAAAGATAGCGGTTATTTGCGATAAGAGGAAACAATTTGTCACGATTGTTTTGTGTATAGGCGAAATTGTCGTACCTTTGCAGGGTTTTTGCGCCGGCTCCATTGTTTTGGATTGCCGGGGCTTTCGACGATTGATTAATAATTATTTAATGGGGTTCACAATAAATAACCCGTACCCAACGTTTATTATAACAACTGCGTAAAGATGGGTTTATATGCGCTAAGCATAAACGAAATTGTAATGGCTGAAGAATCGGAGACTACAATACATGACGGGATGAACTTCCTCGAGAAGGGGATAAAGCGGGCGTTCGACGTGGTCGGCTCGTTGGTTGGGCTGGTTTGCATGTCGCCTGTGTTCCTTGCGATAATGATCGCCCAAAGGCTTGAGGGAAAAGGTCCGGTCTTGTACAGACAAGAAAGGACGGGGTTGCATGGCAAACCCTTCTACATATTGAAGTTCAGGACAATGCGGGTCGGTGCGGAGGAAGACGGGCCGCAATTGGCGAGGGATGATGACGAACGGCTGACGAAGGTCGGGCGTTTTCTCAGGTCCCATCACTTGGACGAACTTCCGCAACTGATAAACGTACTGCACGGTGACATGACGTTCGTTGGATATCGTCCGGAGAGGCCGTATTTTATAAGCAAGATATGCGAGAAGCGGCCGGATTACGTCCTGCTGTATGTGAGCCGTCCGGGAATGACGTCCGACGCTACCATACACAACGGCTACACTTACACGATGGAGAAGATGATCCGGCGGCTCGACATGGACCTTGACTACTTGAGGAACCGCAGCCTGTGGGTTGATGCCAGGATAATTCTGGAGACTCTGGTGTTTTTCATAGCGGGTAGAAAATATTGAAACCCGCACGCATGATGAGGCGCAGGGCGGCAGTCGGCGAACACCTTATAATATACTGATGATGTTTGAAGCAAAGAACCGAACAATGATAAAGAGACTATTAATTTCCGTGGTGTTGGTGGTCGTAAGTTGCCAACTCACTTATCTTTACGCCCAATCGATGACCGACAACCAAGTGATAGACTACGTCGTGAAGCAGCAGTCGAAGGGCGACAGCCAGGCGACGATTGTCCAGCAGCTACTGAAGCGCGGTGTCACGGTGCAGCAACTCAGGAGGATACGGAAGAACATGGAGGCGCAGAAGGACCAGCTAGGGGCGGTCGATGTTGACGGTACCGGCACCAACGTCTCGAAAAGCCGGATGCGCACCAACAAGCAGCTCGAAGGGGAGGCGTACCAGCAACAGAACAACTACATGATTCAAAGCCAGGCGAGGGGGAATAACGGACAGAACAACTACACCTTGGACGAGCGGCGGCAGATGATGGATGGCGAGATAGGCTTTCTCGACATCGATTCTGTCATGTATTACAGGAACATGTTTGACAATACGGAAGACCAGGTGTTCGGCCATAACTTGTTCAACAACCAGGAGCTTACCTTCCAGCCGAACGTTAACATCGCCACTCCCGCGAACTACCGCCTCGGGGCCGGCGACGCTGTAATCATAGACGTTTGGGGAGCGTCGCAGGAAACATTCGAAGGCACCATATCGCCCGACGGCACAGTGACGATAGAGGGCATCGGACCGGTAAAGCTTGCGGGCATGACAGTGTCGCAGGCGCAGGGGGTGTTGAAGGCACGACTCGGCAGATACTATTCCGGCTCGCAAATCAGCCTGTCGCTTGGCGACACGCGTTCGATCATCGTCCAAGTGATGGGTGAGGTGAAAGTGCCTGGCACGTACACGCTGAGCGCGCTCTCAACTTCGTTCAACGCGCTGTATGCGGCAGGAGGCATAAACGACATAGGTACGCTGCGCGACATAAAAGTATACAGGGACGGCAGGCAAATAGCGTCGATCGACGTGTACGACTACATCCTGAACGGAAACTCCAGCGGAGACGTGCGCCTGCAGGACAACGACATCATCGTGGTAGGTCCGTATGACTGCCTCGTCAGAATCAAGGGGCGGGTGAAGCGTCCGATGTTCTATGAGATGAAACGCAATGAGAGCGTGTCGACCATCATCGACTATGCCGGAGGTTTCGCCGGCGACGCGTACAGAAAGAATGTGCGGCTCATCAGAAAGAGCGGTTCGGAGTATTCCATCTTCACAATAGGCGAGTTCGACATGAGCGGCTTCAAACTCGACGACGGCGACTCAATATATGTGGACTCGGTAGTGGCCCGCTATTCCAACATGGTTGAGATACGCGGAGCGGTATATCATCCGGGAATGTACCAGATGGGCGGCAGTATAAGCGGAGTGCGCGACTTGATACTCGCGGCGGAAGGACTGCGGGAGGACGCGTTCGCCAACCGCGGCATTATCCATCGTGAGAAGCCGGACAAGACACTCGAGGTAATAGCCGTGGATGTCAAGGGCTTGCTCGACGGATCGGCACCGGACGTCCCATTGAAGAAAAACGACGTGCTGTTCATCCCGAGCATGCAGGACTACGTGACCGAACAGACCATAAAGATCGACGGAGAGGTGGTATATCCCGGCACTTACCAGTATGCCGACAATACCACCCTTGAGGACATCGTACTCCAGGCAGGAGGTCTGACAACGTCGGCGTCGACCACAAAGGTCGATGTGTTCAGAAGGGTGTACGACCCGAAGTCGCTTTCAACGTCCGATGTCATTTCAGAGACATACTCGTTCGCACTGAAAGACGGTTTTGTGGTTGAAGGCGAGCAGGGCTTTGTATTGCAGCCGTTTGATGAAGTCGTTGTCAGGAAAAGCCCGACGTTCACCGAGATGCAGACTGTCCAGGTGACGGGTTCGGTCAATTTCGAAGGCTCATATTCGCTGACCAACAAGAATTACAGGCTCAGCGACCTGATAAAGGCGGCAGGCGGACTGACAGACCTCGCATACGCGAAAGGAGCGCGGCTTGAACGGAAGATGACCGACGAAGAACGGCAGCAGAACGAGACTTCGCTCCGTACGTCGCAGATCGCCCTGTATGAAGAGGCGATGGAAGGAGAGAAGAACTTCGATTTGGAGAAGGCCGACACCTTGCTCAACATGAAACTCGATTTGAGTACCACGTCGGGTGTCGCCATCGACCTTGAGGCGGCGCTTGCAAACCCGGGCGGGACGGAAGACGTGACCCTGCGCGACGGAGACAAATTGATAGTACCGCAATACATCAGTACCGTCAAGATTACTGGCGACGTGATGTATCCGATCACAATGAACTTCAAGAAAGGCGAGTCGCTGAACTATTATATCAAACGAGCCGGCGGATATGGTGACAACGCGCGCAAGAGCCGTGTGTACGCGATCTATATGAACGGGTCGGTCGAACTGCTGAGCCACCATTCGAAGGACGCCGTGCAACCGGGCTGCCAGATCGTAGTACCGTCGAAGAAGAACAAGAACAAGATGACCACCGCGGAATACGCGGCAATGGGAACGTCAGCCGCGTCGATAGCTACAATGATGGTCACAATCGCCAACATACTTAAATAAACAAGTAGTTATGCAGGAAAGCGGAAATGTCAGGATAATAGACCTGAAAGAAATATGGAAGGCGTTGAAATACAAGAAGAAGACGTATGTCTACGTATTGGTGGTCGTCTTCATCCTGTCTTGTATTTGGATTCTGCCGCAGCCGCGGTATTATGACTGCGACGTATCATTGGCTCCGGAAACCAGCGGCGAGAGCGTGGGAGGCGGCTTGTCGTCGATCGCATCTTCGTTCGGCATAAACCTCGGTGACATAGGCGGGACGGACGCCATATACCCGTTGCTTTATCCCGACTTGTTCGAATCGCCTGAGTTCATCGTAGGACTGTTCGACATCAAAGTCAAGACTGAGGATGGCGAGGTAAACACCGACTATTACACATACCTTACCAAGTATCAGAAGAAAAATATGCTGACGCGCCCGTTCATGCTGGCCACGAAGTATGTCAAGGACCTGTTTGAGGAAAAGAAGCCAAAGGGGACGGGGAAGAATGGCAGGATCGACCCGTTTTGCATGTCGGAAGAAGACTATATGCTTGTGCAGCTCGTGATGGGGAACATCAAATGCGCGGTTGACAAGAAAACCAACGTCATCTCAATCATGGTGAGAGACCAAGACCCTTTGGTCTGCGCCACCCTGGCGGACTCGGTGAAGGAACGCCTGCAAGATTTCATCATACAATACCGTACCAGCAAGGCTCGACTCGACTGTGACTACTACCAGCACCTGACGGACAGTGCGAAAGTGGAATACGAACAGGCTCTAAAGGCGTACAGCGATTATTCTGACACACACAAGGATGTAATCCTGCAAGCATACATATCTGAGCGGGACAAACTCGAGAACGACATGTCGGTCAAGTACAATACATACAGTGCGATGAACACGCAACTGCAGGCAATGAAAGCAAAGGTGCAGGAGCGTACGCCGTCGTTCACAACGCTGAAAAGCGCCACCGTGCCAATACGGCCTTCGGGACCGAAACGAATGATATTTGTCGGAGGCATGATGTTCCTCTCACTTATATGTACAGCCTTATGGAAATGCAGAAAAGTGTTGCTTAAGCCAAAGGGCTGAGCGACTCCATTATGAAGGGCCTGCCCTGAGGGGTGAGGGTCCTTCTACGTTATAATGAAAGAATGATATATGGGTATACTGTCGTACATTCAAAGCAAATACAACCTGTCTCCGACCAAAATGAAGGTGATAGCCAATATTTATTGGGCGGTGTTGGGCAAGTGCGTCAACTTGCTTGGAGCTTTGCTTGTAGGCATACTTGTGGCACGCTATTTGGGAAAGGACCAATATGGGTTGATGAACTATGTCATAAGCATTGTCGCCATATTCCAGGTATTCGCGGATTTCGGCTTGGACAGCATACAAATACGTGAGGAGGCCAGGGACGCTGGCATGAGGGACAAGCTCATAGGCACGACGTTCGTGCTGAAAATGCTTTTCGCCACCATCGCGATCATCCTGATAATTTTTTACACGCTCCTGTTCGAGGCTGACTCCGCCACGCGCTTCCTTATATTGATGTACTCGCTGAGCGTCATACTCAACACGACGTGGGTGGCACGCAACCACTTTACGTCAATAGTGATGAACGAGTATGTCGTCAAGACTGAAATATCGAGGACTATCGTCGGAATGGCCATAAAAGGCGTGCTGCTGCTCGCGCACGCTACGCTGCCCTGGTTCGTGGCCGCGCTTGTGTTCGACTCGGTACTTCTCGCAAGTGGCTACCTCCTGTCGTATTCGAAGAAGATAGACAGTGTGGTCAAGTGGAGCTTTGACAAAAGGCTTGCGACGTACATGGTCAGACAATCGTTCCCCTTGCTGTTGTCGGGAGCCGCGATTGTCGTGTATCACAGGATTGACCAGGTTATGATAGGCAAGATGCTCAACGACGGATATGTGGGAATTTACTCGGTGGCCGTCCGCTTTGTGGAGGTTCTTGTGTTCATCCCGACCATAATATCACAGACCATAAGTCCCATATTGGTACGCGTGATGAACGAGGATCATGGGCGGTATGAGAATATGGCGAAAGTGTTTATGAGCGTCACCGTGTGGATATGCATACTAAGCGCGATATGCGTCAACTTGATTTCCTATCCGCTGGTCGCGCTGACGTTCGGACAACAATATATAATGGCAGCGTCGGTCCTGTCGATAATGTCGTTCAAGGTGATAGGCGACGCGTTGTCGCAAACATCGGGACAACTGATAATAATCGAGAAAAAGCAGAAGTTTGTCTCAATACGCAACGTTATAGGCTGTGTGGTCTGTGTCGTGTTGAACCTGTGGTTGATTAGAGCTTATGGAGTGTACGGGGCGGCCGTTGTGTCGATAATCACCATTTTGTCGTCCGGCACCATCTCAAACTTGATTATACCTCCATACCGTCCGTATTTCAAGATGCAGCTCAGGGCGTTGGCCTTCGGATGGAGAGACTTGTTGAAAATAAAGTCCTTGATAAGATGACAAGAGAATATCTAAATAGAAGGTTGAGGGAAAAAACTCCCAAATCAATGTTGCTCATTTTGGAAATGATACAATATTGGCTGAGACTATGCCGGTATAACGCGTCGTTCCGGACAGATAAGGACATTCGGAAAATGCAGTATACACTGCTTAGGGAGAACCACACCATAGAGAAGGGCATGTCGATGATGAGCGTGAGGCATGGTTACGGCAAGCAAAAAGTGGTACATTTGCTGCAGCGGCTGTCGGCTTATAACAGGATGTATGGCAAGGTGGATCATGACTTCCTGCTCTATCCTTTGTCTACGATAAAGTCGTACCTGTCGTTTCAAAAGTATGACAATGTTGACGTGACCGACATAGAGGCACAGTTCCTCTCGTTGTGTGAAGAGGCGGGAGTCGACCAGTCCGCGCTGATAATGCCTGCCGGGGTGAAATATATTACAGCCAGGGAACTGAACCGTGAGGCGAAGGGCGATTTTGAGGCATTGCTGTATAGCCGTCATTCCGTACGATATTTTACGAACGATTTGCCTTCGCGCGACATGCTTGCCAAAGCCCTTGAGCTTGCTTCGCGCACGCCGTCTGCATGCAACCGCCAGGCATGGCACACGCATGTGTTCTTTGGAAACCAATGCCATGAATTGCTTAGGATGCAAGGCGGGTGCAATGGCTTCTCCGACGACGTACATTGCGCGATAGTGGTAACAGCCGATATGAAGGGCTTTCTTGATTTCGAGCCGTTCCAGTGCTATATTGACGGCGGACTTTATGCTATGAACCTCATCAACGCCCTTCATTATTTGGGGCTTGGAACCATTCCGTTGTCGTGCGGTTTCTACCAAAACAAATTGAAACGTATTCACAAAACATTCGGAATACCAAAGAATGAGGTATTGGTGGTCATAATCGGTACAGGCGTATTAGATGAGAAGGTGAAGATAGCGGAATCAACCCGCAAACGTGTAGAGGAAACTAACGTGTGGCATAATTAGGAATTAGACATGAAAGTAAAGAACATACTTATTATCAACCAACCTGTGGGGAATAGAGGCGATGAGTCTGCTCATCGCGCGCTGATGCACGCGTTGAATGAAGCGTTGCCGGATGTGCATTTTACTATATTGGCGTTTCAGTATGCTTCTGGCGCAATAGACGACATGATGGTAGATAATGACAAGAACACTTATGTGAAGTTTATCTTTCCACACAACCTTATGGCCGACGATGTGGCGCAGTTCCTGATCAAATACGGCATGACAAGAGTCGGAACCGTTTTGCACCCTGTGCTGCGGAGGTTGTTGCCATATTATGAGAAGGCTGATGCAGTGATTTGCGCACCGGGGGGAATATGTCTGGGAGGCTTTCAAAATTGGCGTCACATGTACCTGTTGCAAGTCGCACGTAACATGAGAAAGCCGGTCGTTTACTATTCAAGGTCTATAGGCCCGTTCCCAGTGGCTACACGCATGCAACGAAGATTCAAGCGCCTGTCGGTGGAACTGCTTAAAAGTTTCAACTTCCTCTCGTTGCGCGACAGCAGGTCGGAACAAATCGCAAAGGAGCTTGGCATAGAGTATGTGCCGTCTATTGATACTGCGTTTCTCGCACATCCCAATCCGGCGATCCCACAAGAGCTGCAGATAAAGCCGAAGTATGTGGTTTTTGTTCCGAACCAGTTGAGATGGCATTTCGCGTTCAAGCAATTGTCGCAACAGGCGGTTGATGATTTCAATAAATACATAATGGCTGAATTGCGACGGGAATACCCAGACCGACAAATATTGATGTTGCCCCAACTTTGCTCGCTTGGTGATAAAGGTGACTACACGTATTTTAAAAGCCTACAGCGGCAGTTTGGCGATAGCAATGTATATGTCGTGCCTGACACCTACAGCTCGGACATACAGCAGGCGATTATATCGAAGGCTGAAATGGTTGTTGGCGCACGCTATCACTCGGTGGTGTTTTCAATTAACAACGAGGTGCCGTTTGTCGCTCTCAGTTATGAACACAAGATGCAGGGGCTGTTGGAGGACTTGTCGTTGACGGATCATGCTGTCGATATAACCAAGAGCCTCACAGAGGCGCGGAACACGTTCCGTGGAACTTTGAAGAAATGCAAAGACGTTAAGGTCTCAAGACGTGAGGCGAACCATATAGCCCAAAGTTGTTTTATAAAGATGGTAGATTGTTTAGACAAGATAGGAGAATAGCATGTACTTCATACCTTTTATATATTTCTCAGGGTTGACGGCGTATTTTTGGATAAAGAACAGATGCTATGATGTCGTGACATATATGTCGTCATTGTATGCGTTTACGTCTTTGTGCGCGGTCCTCATCGTAGTGGGGAATATGCTCGAAGGAAGCGGAGTGCTGTTTGACGGCTGGGAACCGGAATTAGGAATAGTGCCGACAATCCTGTATTGCTTGTTACTTACCATGACCATACTGCCGTTCAAGTTCATAAAGGTTGACAAACTGAAACATGTGAACAACGTGCACCCGTGGCTGATGTACGGATTTTGCATTGTGTTGATTGCACAGGCGCTACTAAACCTTTATCTGATTGCAGACTCAACGATGGACATCCTTAATGGCGACTTGAACGAAGTGCGTGAGGCGCACTACAACGACAACATGTCGCTTGCCGACATCAAGGCTATGTCTATGCCAGGTATCGTCCAGTACTTTAACTATCTGAACTATACTACAATTCTCGCACTGCCACTGTTCTTTTACTATACTTGTATTGAGAAGAAGTCGTTGTGGCTCACGTCGATTCTGCTTTTTGTGTCGCTCAGCGGTCCGTTGAAGGCGATACAGGCGGTCGACAGGGCGGAACTTGTGCTGTATGGAGAGATGTTCTTGTTCTGTGTGGTGTTCTTCCAGAAGACATTGACAAAGGCGGTGAAGCGTTTCATGTATTTTGTCGGTGTGCCGTTTGTCTTACTTGGAGCGACATATCTGGTCGCAGTGTCGGCGGCGAGATTTGACGAAACCGACGAAGGGGCTTCGGGAAGCGTGCTGCAGTATGCAGGTCAGTCGTATTTGAATTTCTGCTACTTCTATGATAACGCCGATCCCAACCTCATATATCCAGAGCGTGAGATCCCCATCATATCACACGTGCTGTTGAAGAGCGATTATGGAGACGTGAAAAGCGAACGTTCCGCCAAGGAAGGTTTCTTTATAGGAGTGTTTGCCACGCATGTCGGAGCATGGATGCTTGATATAGGCGTGGTGGGAGCTATAATATGGAGCGCGCTGTTCGCCTTGCTTTGCATACTCATAATAAAATATCTGGACCGCACGGAATTTGAAATAACGGAGGTGCTGATGCTTTTTATCCTTGCCACCATTCCTATATTCGGAGTGTTCTATTATCGATTCCACAGTTTCCAGATAGCATTGCAGTATTTGGTTGTCATCATATTGTATTTATTGTCAAAGGTAAAGTTTGTATGGGGGAAGAAAGAAGAATAATATATACAATTGTCGTCACATACAATGGAATCCAATGGATTGAACGTTGCTTGAAATGCCTTCATGAAAGTACCGTCCCTACACGGGTGGTAGTGGTTGACAATGGCTCGACCGACGGTACAAGCGAGTTGGTGCCTTCCAAGTTCCCTGATGTTATATGGCTGCCTCAAGACTCCAATCTTGGATTCGGACAAGGAAACAATGTGGCATTAAGATATGCGTTGGAGCATGACGCTGATTATGTACTGCTGCTCAACCAAGACGCATATTTGCAACCAGACGCAATAGAGGAGATGCTAAAGGTGGCTGACGGCAGAAACCTGATCACTCCTGTGCATCTGTGCGGCGATGGCACAAGAATTGACTCCATGTTCAGAGAGTCGTTGAAACGTGCGAACAACCAATTATTGGATGACTTGCTGATTGACGGACAGCTCAAGCCGTCGTATAATATAGGTGAAGTGTGTGCCGCCTGCTGGTTCATGCCTATCGACTTAATCAAGACGATAGGCGGTTTTAATCCAATATTCTTCCAGTATGGAGAGGATAACAACTATTACACGCGGTTAATCTATCATCAACGAAGAATCGTACTGGCTCCGGCCGCAAGAGTGTGGCACGACAGAAAGCTTCATGGCAACCAACAGCTGTTCTCAACGAAAGAAATGTGGATACGTACGATGGTTGTCGCGTGCGATAACAGATTGTCAACCGTCCAACGCCTGCGTAAGTACTGCCTGCTGCTGTCACAAGCTCCTAAGGATGTGGCAAAGGATCTGCTTGATATTTTACTGCATTATGGGAAAGTAATGAAATCAAGAAACATCGAACGCCGTCAAGGAAGGGCATGGTTATGAAGGTCGCTTATGTGTTGAATTCAACCGATCCCTTGGGCGGTGCGTCGAAATCGTTCATGTCGCTGCTTAAAGGTGTGATACAGCAAGGGCATCAGGCTGTTGTCGTATTGCCGGATAATGGTGGATTGAAAAGTGAAATAGAGAGCCTCGGGGTTGAAACAGTAGTATTGAACTATCGCCCGAATACGTACCCTTATGAGGATGGACTAAAAGATTACTTCCTTTGGATTCCTCGTCTCATAGCGCGACGATATGTCAATTATAAAGCGTACAAACAATTGTCGATGATGCTGGGAGATGTTGACATCGTGCATACTAATGTCAGTGTGATCGACATAGGACGGCGCGCGGCCAAACGATGTGGAAAGCCACATGTATATCATTTTAGGGAATACGGAGACTTGGATTTCTCATTCCGATATTATCCTACTAAATCGTTGTTCATGCGGACAGTGGACCATTCGATATGTATAACAAAGGATATACAGAAATATCACGGGCTTTCGGATTCTGCGACTTCAGAGGTCATATATAACGGAATCTGCCATTATAGTGACACTATGCCGACACCTGATGACAACCGTCAGAACTATATTTTGTTTGCCAGCCGGATAGAACCGACAAAGGGATTGGAGCAATTGATTGAGGCTTACGGCAAGTCGGGGATAAATACTCCTCTGTGGATAGCAGGCTCAGCGTTGAGAGAGAGCTATTTGGCAAGAATACGAAAGGATGTCAGTCGCAGGAACCTGGAAGAGAAAGTTATATTTCTCGGTCCTCGTGATGATATGGCGCAACTGATGCGAAACGCACGGTGTGTGATAGTACCATCAGAATTCGAGGCTTTTGGACGTGTGATGGCAGAGGCGATGTTCCAGGGTTGTTTGGTCGTCGGTCGTGATACAGGCGGCACACATGAGCAGTTTGAGAACGGACTTGAATACACCGGGGCGGAAATAGGTCTGCGTTATAATACGACAGAAGAACTGGCACAATTGCTTGCGAGGATGATGACGACAGATGATAAAGAGATGAGGTCGCGCGGATTTCAGAGTGTGAACCACTTTTATTCAATCGAAAGTAATGTACGGGGTATAATCCGATTTTATAAAAAGATATTGTCATGAGCATTGTTTATTATTGGGAACGTATTTTAGTCCATGCTTATTCCGCCATTCTTTCGTCTCGCTTTGGAAAGATAGGGGCGGGAACTTATATACAATATAAGGCGAGACGGCTTGAAGGACTGAAGAGCGTGTGCGTCGGAACAAGAAGCGAGTTCGGCAGGGGGTTGAGGCTGACATCTTGGGAACATGGGAAAATAACCATTGGAAACAGATGCCATTTTGGTGATTACAATCACATAACCTCAGTCAACAGTATTATGATAGGTGACGACCTGCTAACGGGTGACAATGTATTGATATCGGACAATTCACACGGAACTTCGTCGGCTGATTCCCTGACAATCGCCCCTATCGAGCGTCCGGTTGTCTCGAAGGGGCCTGTCACGATTGGCGATAAAGTATGGATAGGGCAGAATTGTTGTATTCTCGGTGGTGTTAATATTGGCGATTGCGCTGTAGTCGCCGCCAATAGTGTGGTGACACATGACGTTCCGCCATATTGTGTAGTTGCTGGAGCACCAGCCAAGGTTGTCAAACAGATTAAACAAGACAATTTATGAAACCACGTATAATAGCGTTGTATTTACCTCAATTTCATCCGACTCCGGAAAATGACCGGTGGTGGGGTCCAGGGTTTACAGAGTGGACAAATGTAGTGAAGGCAAAGCCTATGTTCCGGGGGCATGTACAGCCAAAGATCCCCGCCGATCTCGGCTTCTATGATTTACGTCTGCCGGAAACAAGGGAGTTGCAAGCCAAATTCGCCAGTGATGCTGGAATAGAAGGGTTCTGCTATTATCATTATTGGTTTGCCGGCAAACAATTGCTTGAACGTCCATTCAATGAGGTATTAGACAGTGGCAAGCCTGATTTTCCATTCTGCCTTTGCTGGGCGAATCATACGTGGTCAAACAAAACATGGCAACGAAAGTCGAACCTGCAACACAGTTCAATATTGATAGAGCAAACATACCCTGGGAAGGAAGATGACGTGAATCATTTTATGTCGGTTCTTCCCGCGTTTAAGGATCATAGGTATATAAAGGTCGATGGCAAGCCCTTGTTCGTCCTTTACAACCCATGGGAACATAAACGCGTGCGGGAATGGATAAAGACATGGCGCGCACTCGCCGAGAAGAATGGTCTGCCAGGCTTATATATGGTTGCCATGTCGGATTCTACACTAACGTTGAATTACTCTGCTGACGGAACGGTCAGCCGTGTTATGCCAGACTTAAAAAGCAGTGCGGTGTTGTTCCGCAAGGTGTTGGACATGGGTTTTGACGCTGTAAACTCGTATGGCAAGCGCCGTGGGGAGATGCTGTCGAACGGCAAGTACGCTGACATCGCAAAGAGTGTTTTAAGACGGATCGGATTTCCTGTAAGCCAGTGCTATGATTACGAGAAGACGGTGCGAGGCTTCTTCGCACCCGAAGACCGTTGGGAGAATGTATTCCCTACAATACTTCCACAATGGGACCGCACCCCTCGAATGTCTGCGTATGACGGCATTTATATACATGCTACGCCGCAGGCGTTTGAACGCCACATAAGGCAAGCAATTTCAATGATAAAGGAAAAACAACCAGAACATCAAATTTTATTCCTCAAGTCGTGGAACGAATGGGGGGAAGGAAACTATGTAGAGCCAGACCAGGAATTCGGACATGGATGGCTCGACGCAATAAGGAACGCTGTGGCTGGACAAATCTAACGACCTGTTTATTCTATGAAAAAAATTCTGTTTGTGTCTTTCAAAAAATATAATACCATTCTTGAAGGGGGTGGTATCGCCAACCAGCGTAATGTCAGAGTGGCTGAGTCTATATTTGGAAAACCGAATGTCGACTGTTGGTATGTGAACGATGAGGATGAGGGCAACTCCTTATGGAATAAAATTAGATCAGTACTCTTATTCCCGTTCGGCTATTTCAAAGGGCTAACTCCGTCGAAGGTCGCAGCCATGTTGAAAATCGCACAAGGCTATGAGATGGTATTCATCAACACAAGTGTGCTTGGAATAATTGCAAGGGATCTGAAGTGCGCCGGCTATAAGGGAAAGGTGGTGGCATTCTTCCATAATGTAGAGAGTGAATTCTATAAGGCACGGGTTCCCAAGAACCTGCCCTTACGCAATATAATCATTAATTGTGCCTACATAAACGACAAGTACAGTTTGAAGCATTCTGATATTTCTATAGCTCTGAACAAACGGGATAGTGAGATGTTACATGAGGTCTATGGTTATAAGGTGGATTACATAGTACCTATAACATTTGCGGACAAGTGTGCTGACGTAGTACCCGACAGCACTGTGTTGACACGGAAGCGTCCACTATGTTTGTTCGTGGGTAGTAACTTTCCTGCTAATTCAGAAGGCGTATTATGGTTTGTGAAGAATGTCCTGCCGTATGTTGACGTTGAGTTCAAAATCGTGGGGAAGGGGATGAAACATTTGAAGGAATCGCATAAATGTTTGGAAAAGATAGATGTAGCGAGTGACGTTCCCGACCTCGCCCCTTATTTTGAGAGTGCGGATTTCATGATCTTTCCTATCTTCTCAGGCAGCGGAATGAAAGTAAAAACGTGTGAGTCGCTTATGTATGGCAAGAACATCATTGGCACAAGCGAGACCTTCGAAGGTTATGATGTAGATACCGACAAGTGTGGTAAATGTTGTAACACGGCTGAGGAATATATTGAGGCAATCAAACGTTTTTCAGAACATCCGATTTTGCGTTTCAACAACTATTCACGTATGATGTTCGAAACGAAATATTCAGATGAGTCCGCAATCAAGGATTTTAGGAAAATATTACTTTAACCGACTGATATGAAACATATAGTAACTTGCATAGCAATTCTTATAGCCGCGGTGTCTGTATATGGTCAGACTGCCGCTGAGACATGTTTGGAGAAACTGAGGGACATGTCCTCACTGGGGATAATGTTCGGACACCATGACGACACTTTGTATGGTTACGATTGGAAGGTAGATGGTGTGAGTGATACTTATGCGGTGTGCGGCAAGTATCCTGCGGTGGTGGGTTTCGACCTCGCTGGAATTGAAAAGGGGAAAAGTAGTTATCCTTTGATCAGTTTCGCTCGCATACGGGACGAGATCGCAAAGCAACATGCAAGAGGAGGATATACGGCTCTCAGCTGGCATTGTAACAACCCTGTGTCGGGCGGTAACGCTTGGGATGTGTCACGTGGAGAAGATGTGGTTAAGAACCTGCTGGAGGGAGGAGGTTACCATCAAGTGTTTTGCCAATATCTGGACAGTCTGGCGAATTTTCTCTTGTCGTTACGTGATAATGAGGGCAATATGATACCAGTAATCTTTCATCCGTTTCATGAGTGTCATGGATCATGGTTTTGGTGGGGCAAGTCGTTTTGTTCCGCTGATGAGTATGTCGGCTTATGGCGGCTTTTGACGACTTATTTACGTGATAAGGGAGTGACTAACGTGATATATGCGTATTCGCCGGCATCAGACATTTCCGATGCCGCGGATTACCTCCAACGCTATCCTGGTGATGACTATGTGGACATCCTTGGTTTTGAGAGCTACCGGCGTACTGCGGAATCAGTGGAAGCGTCGAGAAGGGAATTCACATACAGAGTAGGGCATAACCTGTCTGTCATCGAGCCTCTTGCCGAAGCACGGGGGAAGTTAATAGCTTTGACAGAGACTGGGCAGAGGAATAATGATGACCCCAAATGGTGGACACGGTCGCTGCTCAAGGCAATCCAAGGACACCATATATGCTACTTGGAAGTGTGGCGCAATGCAACTGGCGATAGTAAGGAGTGCTATGGCTGTTACCCAGGAGAACTATCGGAACGCGATTTTATAAAATTCTCCAAAGAATCTTCCATCATATTCTGTAAATGATTAAATTTGCACTGATTATTTCAGAATGATAGATGAAGATATGCATACTGGCTCCTCGATTCCCATTTCCGCAATATGGAGGGGATGTGTTGAGGATAAATGAGATTGCGCGTTATTTGAAGTCGAAGGGACACACGCTTGTGCTTGTCTCACTGAGTGATGAAAAAGTTCCGCATGTCGACGAGGCGTCTATATTATATAATAAGGTGTATTATGTTTATCGTGGGAGAATCCGCTCGTACGTGAATGGTATTTCGTTTATGATGCGCGACAAGCCGTTGCAATGCGGATATTACTATTCGTCAGCTTACAGGCGGATGCTGAAGAAAGTGATAGACAAGGAACGACCTGATTTGTACATTTCACACCTGCTGCGTATGACACCATATTTAGAGGAGCTGGGTTTGCAAGGTAAGTCGATTGTCGAAATGACTGACGCCCTGTCGAAGACATACGCCTTGTCATCGAATGCGAAGGGGGTTGGCATTTTGAAATATATATATGGAGTGGAGAGACGTTTCGTCGACAACTACGAACAACATGTGATGCGTACGTTTCCTAAAGTTGTTCTCGTGTCGCAGGCGGATGTAGATTACTTGAAGGCGAAATCGGACGGCGGTGGTCGCTCGCTTGCCATGTACACCAATGGGGTTGACACGATGGAGAGGTTGCCTGAGTCATACGACGTGAACAAGATCTGTTTTATTGGCAACATGCGTTCGATGCAGAACCAAGATGCCGTCATCTACTTTGTCAATGATATTTTCCCTTTGATAAAGAAGAGGAAGCCCAATGCAAAATTCCATATAGTAGGTTCGTTGCCGCCAGCCAATATCACGGCTTTGGCATCGAGAGACGTGATAGTTACGGGATTCGTTGACGACCTCCAAGCATACATTTCTGATTCTTGCCTGGCGGTAGCTCCTGTGAGGGTGGCTGCGGGCATTCAGAACAAGGTGCTTGTCGCCATGGGATGTGGCCTGCCGGTAGTCATGACATCGCTTATATCACAAGCCGTTCCAGAATTATCCGATGGGGACAATTGTTTGATTTGTGACTCTCCACAATCGATAGCAGACGCATGTGTCGGCCTGATGTCTGATTCAGCGAAAAGAAACAATGTCGGTATAAACGGTTATGAGATGGTGCGTGAGAATTATTCTTGGAGTAACAAGCTGAATGGCTATGAGATAATTGGGTGACTTGTAAGTATCATGCATTTTGGTTCTTGCCGCTCAATGTGGTAATTGCGGTGATGAACAGACTGTACACTACAATGTCTATGAGAATAATCCATGTAATATTTAAATTAAAAGTGTACAACCCCCAATTGATTAGGCAGAAGCTAAAGAACATCAGAATAATACACACAAGCGACGCATGCATGCTCGCCCCTGCCTGCATTATGAGATGGTGGATGTGGGTTTTATCGGCGTTGAACATACCCTTTCCGTTTTTTAGTCGGAAAAGCGCCACCCTGATGACATCGATACATGGGATGAATACCAGGGTCCATGAGATGAGCAATGAGCTGTCCCTGTAATCAAAAATAGCGCTATTGCTCATTTGGTACTTTATGGCTATGTATGCGATCACATAACCGAGAAACAGACTGCCCGTATCCCCCATGAAGGTTTTCCATTTGCCGACCTTGCCGAACATGTTGAAAAAGAAAAACGCTGTCACACTGCCGGTAAGGCTCGCACAGAGCAGGTAGAACAACGGGGCTTCAAGGTCGTAGTAGAGGATGGTGTATGCGCCGAGTATCATAATGGAAAGCAATGATGCCAACCCGTCGATTCCGTCGATGAGATTAATGGCGTTTACTATCAGTAGGATTACAAAGACCGTAAGGGGGTAGCTTATCCATAATGGTATTGTGTGTATGCCGAATATCCCGTGCAGGTCGTTTATCTGCAAGTTGCACAAAGGCAGGAACGCCGCGGCTACGGCCTGTATCAGGAATTTTGTACGTGCGAACATTCCTTTCAAATCGTCAATGATTCCTATGAGGTATATCATTATTGCACCAAGTATCATAAGAATGGTTGACACTCTTAGCTCTATTGCCTCGTTGCCATATCGTAGTTGCAGGCTGACCACAAGTCCCACAACCATCGCAGGCATGAATATAGTGCCACCCAAACGAGGTATTGCCTGCTTGTGTACCTTTCTCGCATTGGGCTGGTCGTAAAGGTGATACATTTTGCAATACGCTATTATGCAGGGTATTCCTATCATTGATACGAATAGGGATGATGTGAACGCTATTATTATATCAAAGTATGAATTCATTATATTCGCAGTTTCTAATTGTTGACTCCAAAATGAGTTCAGCCGTAATGGCTTCCTCCGTTACTCCTTAGTTTAAAAAACGTATTGAATGTTTAATTATTGTACCAACCGCGATAAAAAACATTTTCTCGGTTTCGACATCAACCCCGAACGATTGTTTTGAAGAACAAGGGTCTGTTTAAATCTTATGCGTGAATGCCCGCCGCTTAGTCCTTGTAGTTGCATTATCATAATGAAAGGCGCATGAAAAAACAGTAAATGTTTTGTAGATGAAGAAAAAAGTAGTAACTTTGCACGCTGAATTGGCTTCGGCCGGTTTGTGATATTATTTTATTGTTCACCAGAACAAGAATGAACTGTATAAAAACAATAAAACGAAAGTAAAATGAAAAAAGGAATTCATCCGGAGAACTATCGTCCTGTCGTATTCAAGGATATGTCGAATGGTGATATGTTTCTCTCTCGTTCTTGCGCAAAGTCAAACGAGACAATCGAATTTGAAGGTAAGGAGTACCCGTTGGTCAAATTGGAAATCTCTTCGTCATCACACCCGTTCTACACAGGTAAGGCAAAACTTGTCGACACCGCAGGTCGTGTTGATAAGTTCATGAACCGCTATGCGGCAATGAAGAAGAAATAAATTCTGCAGGATCTTCGGCGTCCACAAAATAAGAGGGGCTTCTGATAGTTGGAAACCTCTCTTTCATTATGGCTTTATGTGATTTGCGCCAATATGAGAAC
>CAZHZH010000037.1:0-25454 GCA_964537205.1 uncultured Bacteroidaceae bacterium | reverse complement strand
GTGTACGACACGGCAGGACGGCGTATCAGCGCGCCGCAACGTGGTATCAACATAATACGTTATGAAGACGGCACGGCGGTAAAAGTCCTGCACAAATAAGTTGTCGGACAACTTATAGCGGATAAAGACAGGGCATCCATCTGTCTTGTATTTTCTTAAACCCAAATCGGTCATTAGCGTTATGATGATAACAACTATATTTTTGAGCAGATGTTTTTACGGTTTGAGGGCGCAATGGGGTTCCATTGTAACCGAAAAACGAGAAAATAGATGACAAAAAGAGAGTTTGTTAGGGCGTAACAGCCTAATGACCGATTTGGGTTAAAGACAGTGGACACCCTCTTTCATCCCGGATTTATTTGTTTTGAAGAAATTTGTTTTGTAACTTTGCACCCAACATTAACAGGGTGATTAGATTGATTTATGCATATTAGATTTATTTTCATAGCGATTCTGTTATACCAGTATGCGATAGGAGTGAACGCCACCAACAATGTTGTAATAAACGAGATACAAGTGGCGAATATTGACATGTTCATTGATCCGTCATATAATTATGGCGCATGGATTGAACTATACAACTCAAACGAGACAACCATGTCACTATCAGGAATGAAGTTAAGGCACACGGATTCCGATGGTAATGTTGACACGTACACATTAAGTGCCTCACATGGTACAATCAAACCCCACGGCTTTACAACTTTATGGTTCGATCACAACAGCAGGGACGGAGCATACGGTGCCGGTGCCGGCACACAAATTCGATTCAAGCTCGACGCAGAAGGAGGCACAATTGAACTATTGGATGTAACTGGCAAGACAATAAATGCCATAAACTATCCTGAAGCCATATCACGGTGTTCCTACGCCAGATGCGAGGACGGAGGCGACACATGGGGCTGGACATCGAATCCCACACCGTCATCGTCCAACAATGATAACGAATATGCGGACGAACAATTGGAAGAGCCGCAGACAAACACAGACGGGACATTGTTCACAGAACAAGTCAGCTTCAAAGTGACCATACCCGACGGTGCGACCTTGCACTATACGACAGACGGCTCCGCCCCGTCGACCAAAAACGGAAGTATATCGACAGACGGCATTTTCACTACAGACACGACCACCATATACCGCTTCATGCTGACAAAGCGCGGCAAACTGAACAGCAAGGTTGTAACGCACAGTTTCATAAAGAACGACAAAGGCTATTACCTGCCCGTAGTCTGCGTAAACAGCAATCCAGACCATTTTTTCGATGACACGTTGGGCGTTTATGTGACAGGGACAAACGGACAGATCGGCAACAACCAGCGAACGAAATGCAACCAGAACATGGATTGGGAACGTCCTGTGAACGTAGAATATATGAAGCCGGACGGACAGGCGGGCGAGTACTCAACCAAACTGAACGAAGAATGCTCGCTATCCATTTTTGGCGGATGGTCGAGATTCAACAAAGGAGACGATTTTTGGGAATACAAGACCTCATTCAAACTCAACGCCGACAAGGCATACAATGGTCTCGGGTTCTTCCCGTATGCAGTATTCGACAGCAAGCCTTACATAAAACTAAAGACACTGTTGGTACGCAACGGAGGACAAGACCAATATGCGAGAATATGGGACCCCGCCCTGCAGGAGATAATCCGGACAAGCGGACTCTATATTGACTGCCAAGCGTGGCAGCCTGCCCATATTTTCATCGATGGCATCTACCTCGGCATGTTCAATCTTAGAGAGGCGAGCAACAAGAAGTTCGCATACAGCAACTATGGCATTAGCGGGGATGAAATCGACCAATGGGAAAACGACATCACGATAAAGACCGGCACACTTGAAAAAATGAACCAATGGTACGAACTGAGTACCGACTTGGCAAGCTCCCCCTCTGACACGACCGTCTGGAACAGGATAACAGAAATCCTCGATGTGGACGAATACTGCAATTACATGGCGGCAGAAGCATTTATGGGCAACGGAGACTGGATACGGACGGGACTTAAAAACATAAAGGGGTTTAATGCAAAAGACGACGATGGAAAAATACACATTGTGATGTACGACCTTGACGGCTGTTTTGCTACTAACGACAATGTAGTTGTGATTGACAAACTAACGACAGCAAATAGCAAATTGGTCAAAGGATTCAGGAACATGTTGACTTACGCGCCGTTCCGGAAACAATTCATCGACGCGTATTGCCTTATAAGCGGCAGCGTATTCGAGCCATCCCGATGTAAGCAAATCATTGATACCATGGTAGCGACAACCACCGCGGCTCTTGCCTTGGAGGGCAATAGTCCGATAGAAAAAGTACAACTACTCTACTCCCGTATCGCCGATCAAGACGGAGTTCATGCAGCGGCAATCAGAAATCTGACAAAAGTGTTGGGAATCAACAGCGACGACACTTATACCCTCAAAATATCATCAAATACTGATCTGTGCCGCTTATTACTGAACGGGCAGGAGATACCAGGCAACTATTTCGACGGAGTATTGTTTCCACGGATTTCATTGAAGGCACTGGCACCAGACAACTGCCGGTTCGACGGTTGGATGGTCAATGGGAGTATTGAAAGCACCGATACCGTATACTGCATTGATGACCATTTTGGAGCAGGCAGATATACGATAAAAGCGATATACACACTTATAGACGACACAGCCAAAGCGCTTCCGCCAGTGCGCATTAATGAGGTAAGTTCAAAAAACGACATCTACATAAGCGACTATATGAAAAAGAGTGACTGGTTGGAACTTTTCAATACGACGGACAAAGACATAGACGTAAAAGGGATGTACCTCAGTGACAACAGGAAAAACCTGAAGAAATACCAGATAGAAGGATTTGACAGTATATCAACCATAATACCCGCACACGGCTACAAAGTAGTATGGTGTGACGGCCGTCAGGGCATAAGCGAATTGCACGCCCCTTTCAAGTTGGGTAATGACGATGGTGAATTTGTTTGCATAATGGCAGACGACGGATCATGGACCGACAGTTTGGTGTATGACTCGCAGCGACGCTGGCAAAGTTTCGGAAGGTATCCCGACGGGAGCGACAACCTTTCACTGTTCGACCGTATAAGCATTTGCCAAAGCAACAAAGTTACTACGTCAACCATACTTACACATGTAAGAACCGATGATACGGCAAACCCTGTGAAGCGCATCACATCCGATAGTAGCAAAATAGTTGACGTACAATATTACAACTTGCAAGGACAACGCATACACAACCCTGTGGGCTACCACATAATCATACAAAAGCAAATTTATGACGACGGTACATTCAAGGTGCGGAAAGTCAGGGTTTCACACTAACACCCGCCTTGTGCTTTTCATGTTCTCCCGAACGTTCAACTTGGGGTTGACACTTTTGGCAGGCGACAAGAACCGATGCCGATAAACGCAGGCAAGAACACTACCTTTTATTCACTACGGCACCGTCCTTGATGACAAGATATGGATTACCAGGTTCAATGGTGACTTCTATATTCGGGCAATCATCTAATGCCCCGGCACCGAAACTCCGTAGTGACTTAGGCAGGACAAGTCGGCGCAGTTTTTCACAACCCTTGAATGTTCTCATGCCAATGGTTTGCAAAGCGGCGGGGAGGTTGATGTCCGTCAGTATGTTGCATCCATAAAAAGCCTGGTTCTGTATGTTGGTCAGTCCCGACGGGATATTAACATCAAACAGGCTGATGCATCTTTGAAAGGCTCCTACCCCAATGACTTTCAACGAGGCCGGCAAATGAACCGAATTGAGAGCTATACAGTGCAAGAACGTGTATCTTCCTGTGCTTGTAAGGTTGTCAGGCAACGCGACCATCACAAGCGACGAACAATCAGCAAATGAGCTGTCGGGAAGAGCGTCTATGCGTGCTGCACTTAAATCCAAAGTCCTTAAAGGCTGGTTTCTGTTTGCCGCCTTGTCATATTGTGCAAACGCCCTAAGGGCCCTTACGTCATCCGCATTAATATCCCCCTCGATTCTCAGATGCCGGACAGACCACTTGGACAGACTGGCGAGAGCATCACGAAGTTTGCCAGAGGAGGTCACACGCAACGTATCTATGGCAGGGACATAATCTTCACCCGCAATATCGGTGAAAAGATGCATATTATAATGGTATCCCCTAAGGTCATCAAGAGGATAATAGCCGTCACCCCTGCCGCCCCATCCGAAATTGACATGGACGAGTGTGTCACGCAAGCCATCGAGAATGAAGACGTGTCCTCCTCTACCGGCAGTGTTCTTCATTCCGCCGGCAATAACAGGTCTGCCTTGTCGGATTTCGCCGAAAATCAAGTTCCGCCATGCAAGCCGCCCATCTTCACCATAATAGTCGTTTTGGAACACACGGTTCATGTACTTACTGCAATGAAAGACCCGCTTCATCGCCGGTATGATTGTAGCCCCCTGAGAACTTGTGTAGGACTCGAAAAAGCTGGTGTTCACGTTAGTGGCGCAATCATATATCAGCCTTAGGGAGTCGTATGAGTCATCAAGCGCATAAACCACCTGTGCCATTGCGATAGGGACACAGCCTGCCAATGGTTTTTTCCCAGTACTGTCAGCAGGGAAAAAGCTGTTGTACGGACTGCCCTGGTTCCACCCGGTCTTGATTATAGGTTCGACATCCTGCGCCCGACATAGCAGGGCCAGAGCCAAGCATAAGACACAAACAACATTTCTTTGCATCATACCGTCAGATTGCGATCCATCCAAAAAGAAACGCCATCACTACTACCAATATAATCACACACAATCCAAGCAGGATGTTCGCCCACATAAACGTGCGGTTTGCCCTGTAAAGCTTATTGTTCCTCATTGTCTGCCAAGTATTTTATTGTATTCAGCTCTGTCGTTTAGGATTTCGATTGCCTTTGTAAGGTCGGGGTCGTCCTTCAACACCTCCTGTATGCTACCCGCCTCATAGAAATATCGTTTTATGATTTCAAGTGCGAGCATCTGCTTGACGTCATCCTTGTGGCGGTCGAGTTCGTAAGAGATGTTGTGTGTCAATTTCGATTCCAGCGCGTCAAATTCCGTCTTTGCGTCATCATAATAGCCTTCAAACTGCGCGAGCTTCTTCAGTTCCTGCAAGCGTTTGTCACTAAGTCGGTCGTACTTGAAGCCGCTTTCTACGACCATCTGCTTGAAGTCTTCATAATCACTGTCAGTGATTGCGAAGTCCTCCACCGACGCAGGTGCAGGATGCGTTTGATAATACTTGACGCTGTAATTCATCAAGACATCATCGTTCGACAAATAGAACACGATGTTTTGTACAGTGTCATGATGGACTTCCACATCGGGCTTGATGCCCCGTCCACTAAGGACCTCACGCCCGTTTGCAGTATGGAAGATACTGTCTTCCGCCTGCGAAGTGCCCTTGACCCTGTCAGATTCCTGCCGTTTCAACTTATAGTCTATTTCCTGTATACATCTGCCACTTGGGATATAATATTTCGCGGTAGTAAGCTTCAGGCTTCCGTTATATGGCAGATCCTTTATGGACTGCACCAAGCCCTTGCCGTAAGTTCTTGATCCCACAATCACGCCTCTGTCAAGGTCCTGAATGCTGCCTGCGACGATTTCGGAGGCAGACGCAGAACCGTCGTTAACAAGGATGGCAAGCGGCATGGTATCATCAAGAGGATTGTCGGATGTCTCGTACGTAGAGTTGCCGCTTTTCACCTTCCCTCGTGTTTCAACTATTGTGACACCCTTCGGAACAAACAAATTCACGATTTTCACCGCCTGGTCGAGCGCGCCGCCTGGGTTGTCCCTGAGGTCAAATATAAGGTCCGTCGCTCCCTGCTCCTTAAGAGATATGATCGCCTTGCGTACATAGCCGCTGCAATCGTTGGTGAACTGGTTAAGGTGTATGTACCCATGTCCTTTAATTATCCCATAGTATGGTACTGCGGGAAGTTTTATGTTCTTACGCGTTATTTTCACCTCACGCGACTTACTCTCACCCGGACGCCGATACGTAAGAAGGAACGTCGTACCCGGTTCGCCTCGTAGCAAATTGCTGACCTCGGACGTATTCATCCCCTTGAGGTCGGTCTTGTCAATTTTCAACAGCACATCACCGGCTTTCAATCCAGCCTCGTCGGCAGGCATGTCCTTGTACGGTTCGGCGATGATGATCGTCGAGTCTTTCATCATGCGTATTATACTTCCTATACCGCCATATTTAGCTTGCGTCAGCATTTTCAGATCCCCTTCGTCATCCTCAGAATAATACTCTGTGAATGGATCGAGAGAGTGAAGTATCGCATTAACACCGGTCTGCATAAGTTTGTCAGCATCCAATGTGTCAACATAGTAAGTATCGAGTGTCCGGTAAATACTATTGAATATGTCCAGGTTCTTCATCACCTGAAACGAATGGTTCTTTTGCGCCGCCATACTGACAGGTAACAGAAGGCAGACAAACACCACCAGCGTATCCGTAAATGTCTTTCTCATCTTTGATTTGCGTATTTATTCGGCAAAGATAATAAATAATCGTCAATTAATTTGTATCTTTGCACGGATTATTGATAATCATTATGTGATATGGTTGGTACTTTCAATTGGCAATCAATATATAACCAAACAAATTCGACGGCGCCCGCAACCCACACGCGTCCCGTCATAGGCATCACAGGCAATTACAACGACCAAACTTGCACGCTGGCAGAAGGATATTATCGTTCCGTATTATTAGCTGGAGGAATCCCCATCGTTATTCCCCCATACATGGAAACCGAATGCCTGAGCGACCAATTGGCCGGACTCGACGGCTTAATATTCAGCGGCGGAGGTGACTTGAACCCTTTATTCTTTGATGAAGAACCGGTCAAAGAACTACACAGTATTAACGCAAAGCGCGACCGACAAGAACTGCTGCTTGCAAAGTTGGCGTATGACCGGCAAATCCCCACACTTGGAATTTGCCGTGGCATCCAGGTTCTTGCCACAGCGTTGGGAGGCAAGGTATACCAAGATATATACACACAATCGGAGGGGGCAAAGATAAAGCACAGCCAAGACTTGGACCGCGGGGTGGCATCGCATACTGTGAGTGTAGCCGGCGACTCCATGCTGTGTTCGATTTTTGGCGGCCAAACGACACTTGCGGTTAATTCATTCCATCATCAAGCCGTGAAAAGCGTGCCAGACGGATTCAAGACATGCGCGGTCAGCAAAGACGGGATAATCGAAGCGATGGAATCCACAGAGTTCAAGTCGGTCATCGGCGTTCAATGGCATCCTGAATGCTTTTGCATGAACGACGACCAAAGCATGCGACCACTGTTCGAGTGGTTGGTAAGAGAGGCGCGTTCATTCAAAAAGGCGAAATCACTGCATTCACACATACTCTCATTGGACTCGCATTGTGACACACCGATGTTCTTCGACCAAGGAATAAACTTTGCAAGCCGTGATCCGAAGATACTGGTGGACTTGCATAAAATGGCGGAAGGACACTTGGACGCATCGATCATGGTGGCATACCTCAAACAAGAGGGACGGGACGAGGCCTCGCTGTCAGCCGCCACGACCAAAGCGAACCATATTCTCTCGGAAATAGAGAAAATGATTGAGGCGAACAAGGACTATGTGAGCCTTGCATACACTCCAGAAGACTTGTATCGCAACAAGCGGGCTGGTAAAAGATCGATTATGCTTGGCATTGAAAACGGCTATGCGATAGGCCGTGACTTAGAGAACATAGACCGCTTTCGCAAGCGCGGGGTCGTCTATATGACATTGTGCCACAATGGAGACAATGATATTTGCGACTCTGCAAAAGGGAACGGAGAACACGACGGAATCAGCGAGTTTGGCGAGAAGGTCATCAAGGAAATGAACAGAGTGGGAATGATGGTCGACCTGTCGCACGGAGGCGAGAAGAGTTTTTACGATGCAATAGAGATCAGCCGAAAACCGATAGTGTGCAGCCACTCATCATCAAGACTTCTTTGCGACCACCCGCGCAATTTGACCGACGACCAAATGAAGAAGTTGGCCAAGACGGGCGGTGTGGCCCAGGTTACATTCTATAACGGCTTTCTCCGCACAGACGGCAAGGCTACCATTAACGACGCGATACAACACCTCAACCACATGGTTGACGTTATGGGCATCGAACATGTAGGCATAGGCACGGATTTCGATGGAGACGGCGGAGTACCGGGACTTGCCTCCGCCAGCGAACTAATAAACTTCACACGAAGGTTGCTCGCAGAGAGATATTCGGACAACTACATAGAGCTAATTTGGGGCAAAAACTTCCTCAGAGTAATGACTGAGGTACAAAACATATAAAACATGAGACGCATTATATATATAATAGGTGTATTTGCAATATTAGCTTGCAACAACGGAGGACAACCACAGGGCGACACCACCCAAGCGTCACCCGACTTCAACGCAGACAGCGCTTACACATACATCGCCGGGCAATGCGCGTTCGGACCGAGAGTGATGAACTCTCCCGCCCATGATTCGTGCGCCACTTATATAGAGCGACAGTTTGAACGCTTCGGAGCCGAAGTCGTCACACAAGACGCAGACGGCAAATTGTATGACGGAACAATAGTCAGGATGAGAAACATCATAGCATCATACGACTTGGACAACCCCGCACGAGTAATGATCTGCTCGCACTGGGACTCTCGTCCGTGGGCGGACAACGATCCAGACCCAACAAACTACCATACGCCAATCGACGGGGCGAACGACGGCGCAAGCGGAGTAGGCGTGATGATGGAAATGGCGCGACAGATACAAATGAAGGCTCCAAACATCGGCATAGACTTCATCTGCTTTGACGCGGAAGACTGTGGCACGCCACAATGGGCGGAGACAGATGAGCCCACCACTTCAACGTGGTGCCTCGGTTCGCAATATTGGGCGGGAAAGCATCATGCCGAGGGGTATACAGCACGCTATGGGATTCTACTTGATATGGTCGGGGGCGGCAACTGCATTTTCCAAAAGGAAATGTACTCGTTGTATTATGCGCCAAACATAGTTGACAGAGTGTGGTCGAAGGCTCAGCGTCTTGGATATGGCTCGTTGTTCAAAAATGAAAGGGGCGGCGCAGTAACTGACGACCACGTACAGGTGAACCAGTCGGGCATCCCTTGCATTGACATTATAGCGCGCGACGGCGATGACGATTCGTTTTGCAAGACATGGCATACGATTGGCGACAATATTTCGAATATAAACAAACAAACACTCAAAGCTGTAGGACAGACAGTATTGGAAGTAATTTATTTGGAGGAGTAATTATTATATGACAATAGAAGAATCACAACAGGAAATCATAGAGGAGTTCAATGATTTCGACGACTGGATGGACAAATACCAGCTGCTGATAGATTTGGGAAGTGAACAACAACCGCTTCCTGCCGAATACAAGACAGAAAAGAACCTGATTGACGGCTGCCAGAGCCGCGTCTGGCTGCAGGCCGACTACATAGATGGCAAGATCCACTTCCAGGCCGAAAGCGACGCCTTAATCGTCAAGGGGATCGTCACCCTGTTAATCAAGGTGCTGTCAGACCACACGCCGGACGAAATACTCGGTGCCGACCTGCATTTTATAAAAGACATCGGACTGACGGAACATTTGTCACCCACACGCAGCAACGGGCTGCTGGCCATGCTGAAGCAGATGAAAATCTACGCAATGGCATTCAAGGCGAAGGAAGGGCAGGCAAAATAAGGCAAAATGTTGTAACGAACTTGGAGCTTTCAGCGTTTATATAAATAGAAACGTTTCAAAAATAAAGAATGTATAATCTTTAAACATCATTTATATGAGAAAGCAAACAAGAATCATTACTCTGATTTTGCTGTCATTGGCAGGATGCATGTATGCGCAAACCGCTGATCAGCTGATTGAGAAATACAAGTCATTCCCTGGTGCTGAATACTCTGACATGACAAAGGAAAACCTGAAGGAGTATAAAAAGGACAGCGTAGATTATGCCCGCAACGGGATTGACGTAAACAAGATCATCAAGAGCTTCAAGAAGGTGGAGCAGGTAGGGATGGAGCTCAACTCCTCGCAAAGCGAGACACTCATGAAAGATATTAACTCCCTCAAAGGTTTCGAGCCTTTTTTAGTGTTTAATGAAAACCCTGAAGACACGGAAGACACGGAATCCGCCGAGAATATCTTCTCTAATTTCAAGCGTATTCTAAAAGGTGACACGGATTTCTTCCATAATCTGCAAATGTATGTAAGGACAGAAGGAGACGACATCACAGAGTCTGTCATAAAGATTAATTTCCTTACCAAGATATATATATCCCACGCCGTATTCAGAATAAGCATGGACGACATGAAGAAGATGATGGAGCTTAATATGATGCAAATCGATAGTACTGACGATGAAGATGACGGCGATGAGGTAGACTGGAAGAACCTGGCGGTCATTATCAATGGAACGCTGTATCCTGAACTACATTCAGAAAAAGAGGCCATGGACTATTTGGGCAGCCGCGGAATCGCCATGGAATCGTGCAGCTGCCACTATTATATGGGGAGGCAGGCAGTGAAGGAGGAATTTCCCGATTTGAACATAACGGGGAATTGCGCATTGCACGTAAAATATTCCACACCGGAAAAATAGTATATCACAAACACGGCCTTGCGCTAATGGACTCAATAGAATTCAAGGAACGTTATATGCCCCACTATAAGCTGCTTTACAGAGTGGCTTACCGCTTGGAAGGCAACTCCCAGGACGCGGAGGACCTGCTGCAAGACATGTATCTTAAATTGTGGAGGCAACGTGACAGGCTGCCAGAAGATTCTATAAAGACCAATTATCTCATAACCGTCATACAGAATATGTATCGTGACCGGCATCGGGCAAACAAGCCAGACATGTCTGTAGAACTACACGACGACATTAAGGCAGACCCAGACGACGGCTTGGACGTACAGGTAGAACAAAAGGAAGATGCGGAAAGAATAATCCGCCTTATCAACCGGCTGCCGGAAAAAGAACGCAAAATCGCACAAATGCGTATGGTCGACGGTATGTCATACGAAGACATCGGGAACACTACCAGATTGTCCAACGGCAATATAAGGGTTATAATCATGAGGGTCAGAAACAAGCTTAAGTATCAATTTTTAAAAATAACGGGAACATGGAAAAACTGAATTTCGATGAACTTGACAAAATACCAATACCGACAGGACTCGAACAGCGGCTATCATCCTCTATCGACCAGTGGGAAAGAATGGAGCATGCCAAACGGCGTAGCTTGCGAATGAAAACGATTGGTATTGCGGCTTCCATTGCTCTGTTGTCGGGTATAGACCTCTACTTCTACAATCAGCCAAGCAAAAGCGCGGGACTGAGAGATACATACAGTGATCCCGAAACCGCATACAAGGAGGCTGAAAAGGCTATCGGACTTGTTGCCGAGAATCTTAACCGCGGCATGAACCAGTATAAGAACGCCAACAACAAGGTGTACAAGGCTCAGAAAGTATTAGAGAAACAATTTAAAATAATGGAATAGTTATGAACCGAATAATATTAACAATATTGATAATAATAACCGGAACGGCCGCAAGCGCCCAAGTCAGGGAACTGGAGCAATTCACTAATATGAAAGATGTGGATTATAAGCTTGTGACAAAAGACGAGATTAACTCTACTCGGCAACTACCTATACCCGGATTCAATGAGTTGGTGTCTAAATTGCAGTCTGTACAGATTGTAGAAACAGAGAAGAAATCAAAACGCAAAAAGTTGAAATCGGCTGTGGCAAAGATCTTAAAGGATGACAAGTTCCAACCATTAGTTGTGACAAGCGAGGAATACAAAAGCTACATAAAAGAAACCGATGATTCTTGCGAGCTTGTCCAGGTATTTAACGATGAGGACGAATATATGATAATCGCGATCACCGGAAATTTCACAATGTCGGACATCGGTGATTTTATCAAGAACAATTTAAAATAAAAAAAGCATTAATATGAAACGATTAATAATAATGTTGTGTGTTGTATTGTCAGCCTTGTACGGACTGAAGGCAAATGCCCAAGTCAAGGAGTTGGAGCAATTCGCCGAGATGAAAGACGTGACTTACGTATACATATCAAAGACAATGCTCAGAATGGCCGCGGGGCTTGCCTCGCCAGAAGTTCCGGGAATTGACATCAAAGGACTTATGAACAAACTTTCCGCCATACAGATTGTGTCTACTGAAAAAAAGGCGACGCGCGCGAAGATTGACGCGACCGTGGAGAAGATGGTCAAGAACAACAAATACGAACTCATGATGTCGATCAACGATGACACCGACAAAGTGAAGTTTTATATAAAGGAGGCTAAAAGCGGCTCAGTGCTTTTGATGGCGGTGGATGAGGAGTCGGAAAGCGTGGTAATGGCATTCTCCGGCAAGTTTAACGAGAAGGATGTGGAAAAGCTGATGAACGAGAGCCAGCGACAAGGAAAGTAACACAAGGAAAATAACAGATAATACTCGTTGACGGAATTCAATCCGCCAACGAGTTTGATTTATACATCGTCAAATCCGGCACACATTAGATAGAACGTCCGAGTTTCTAATGCAGAGAGCATCTCGAAGGCCAAGTACGCCGAGCGGTTCGCAATTTGTCATAATATCGTAACAAGTTTGTGGCTTCGCATTGGCAAATATAATGTATCTTTGCATTGTCAAGAATAAAAAATCCGTATGCATGAGAATACTTGTAGTTGACGATGAGCAGGATATATGCGAGATATTGCAATATAACCTTGAAACAGAAGGATACGAGGTGGATGCCGCATATTCCGCAGAGTCCGCATTACAAAAAATAGAGGAGTCCTTATCCAATAGCGACACGGCAAGCGGCACGGCTCCGTATTCCCTTATTATGCTCGACATCATGATGGGTGAGATGTCTGGTTTCCAAATGGCAAGAAAGCTGAAAGAGAACCCGCAAACCGCCGACATTCCTATTATTTTCATTACCGCGCTCGACGATGAGGACAGTATGGTCAAAGGACTCAACATCGGCGGTGACGACTACATATCGAAGCCCCTAAGCATGAAAGAGGTAAAGGCGAGGGTGAAGGCTGTGTTGAGACGTACGCGGAAAGACTCGCCGAAAGGGATTTCCGATGCTGTCAGACAGAACGCCTCAGAGACTGTGACACGCTACAAGACCCTGTGCCTGGATTCGTCCGCCAAGACCGTCACCCTTGACAACGAGCCGGTACCACTCACGAAACTGGAGTTTGAATTGCTGCAGCTGTTTTTGAAGAACCCCGGCAAGGTGTTCAGCCGCAATGAGCTGCTCGACCGCTGCTGGCCGAGCGACGCGTACGTTCTCGACCGCACCGTGGATGTCAACATCACCCGCCTGAGGAAAAAAATCGGTAAGTACGGCAAACAAATAAAGACCCGTTTCGGATATGGATATGTGTTTGAAGTGTAGCATACTTAAACCATGGGATTATGTTTAGATCAAGGTCGTTCCAGAAAAATCTGTTGTACAGCGTAGGCGGCGTGTTCATTGTGTTCGCCGTCTGTTTCAGCGTGTACCAGTATTATAGGGAGAAAAATTATAAAATCGACATTTTGGAGTCGCGCCTGCAAATGTACAACTACCAAATGATGCAGACCCTGGGACCGGACAAGTTGTGCGACAGAGGCGAGTTCGATCAATACGTGGCACGGCACAATGTCAAGGGGCTGCGTGTGACAATAATCAAAGCTGACGGAACCGTCGTATTAGACTCACGGGATCATGATGTGGGTTCCATGGGCAATCACTTGGAAAGAGAAGAGGTCAGGCAGGCACTTCAAAATGGGTACGGATATGATATAAAGCGCACTTCGGAATCGACCAAGACGACATATTTCTATTCAGCCACATACTTCCCCTCTGACAGTATAAAGAACGGCACTGCAGGACTAATCATACGCACGGCGGTTCCTTATTCGGCGGAACTAACCCATTCGCTACAGGCCGACAACACATACATCTATTTCGCACTGCTGCTCACCCTGACCCTCGGCATCGTCTTATACTTCAACACGTCACGCATCAGCCGGCACATAAGGTATTTGCGCGAGTTTGCATCCAAGGCTGAGAGCGACGACGAACTCGACCATGAGCTTGAGCGCAAATTGCCGGACGACGAACTCGGCGACATCAGCCATACCATCATCGCACAATATTGGAAACTGAAACATTCCGAAGAGGACAAGGCAAGAATAAAGCGCCAGCTCACCCAAAATGCCGCACACGAATTGAAAACCCCGGCGGCAAGCATACAGGGATACTTGGAAACAATATTACAAAATCCCGACATGGACGAGGCAAAACGCATGCATTTCCTCGAACGATGCTACGCACAAAGCAAACGCATGTCGGACCTGCTGCTCGACATGTCGACACTGACAAAGCTCGATGAAATAGTAAAGACCGGGGATAACAACAACGGATTCAAAGGAGGGAAGCCCGTCAATGTAACCGATGTCATAAACTCTGTTTTGGACGACACGGAGCTTCAGTTCCAACAAAAATGTCTGAAGGTTTGCCTGAACGTTCCAGACAATGTAGTAGTCAAGGGCGACCAAGGGCTTATATACAGCATCTTCCGCAACTTGATTGACAATATCCTGGCATACGCCACAGGTGCTACAAAAGTCAGCATTGTATGCATAGAGGTCGAGGATGGCGGGATAAAATCGTACGAGTTCACCGTCAGTGACAATGGTATCGGAGTGGAACCGCAGCATCTGCTTCATTTGTTCGAACGTTTCTACAGAGTTGACAAGGGCAGGTCACGGAAGGCAGGAGGCACAGGCCTCGGACTTTCAATAGTAAAGAACGCGGTGGCGGCACACGGCGGAAAAGTGTCAGCGGAACTGACACCAGGCGGAGGACTTACCATCAGGTTCAACTTGACCCGATGACCGCAGTACTACATTATATATATATTCGCTTCGCAAATAAACTGCCGAGCCTCGGCAAAGCGGTACTTCCAAGCTGCAATATCTTTGTGTTTTACCGTTCAGCCTTGGCTGAACGGTAAATGAAACAGCATGTCTTTGCGTTTGAAACAGGTTTCAAGCACCGTTCAGCCTTGGCTGAACGATGAATGAAGTGCACTATAATTGAACGGCAAGCGAACATGAAACCCTGATGAAATAAGTATAAAACCAAAGGGACGCGCGGGGCATACCCCGCACATCTCTTTGTCGTTATAAATAATGATTCTTAAAATTATGTTGTCACTTTTATGGCTCCTTGCCTTTAAGTGTGGCTCAAGGCTTAATCTCTAAATTCTACAGGACGATCCGGGCGGAAGAAACGGCCTCTCTCATTCGTTCCGGCAGGCTTGAACCATTTGTCCTCTATATCCTTCAGGGTGCTTGCTAGTTCTCCGCCGTCGAACTCAACACCGTTGATTACAACTTTGCCATTATCATTAGCAGTACGTATTAACGACCTGAGTTCACCAATCGTAAGCTCGTAATTACAAGCATAGTAACTGACTTTCCTTGTTTTTGGGATTATATTGACTTTCCCTTCGTTCAGTGCCTTTGTTGATCCGAGCACACTTTGTCCGTTATGGTTGAGAATGTCGAATGTGAAGTCCACATCGTTCTTCGACTCTTCAATGATACTGAATATGCACTTGTGAGAGTATGGGTCAAAACCGATTCCCACTTCCATCGTCTTGTTTACCGGAGTGTAATACACTACTGAACTTTGAGCGGATGCTGCGAGTGTGACTACTACTGCCACCAATGTTGCGAATAACTTCTTCATAACTTGTTTCCTTTCTTTTTTTATTTGTTATCGTTTTTATTTGTTTCTGCATTTTTGACTCTGCAAAGGCAGAAAGTTTTAATGCGGCAAGGCGGTTTCTTTTCCTAAACTATTTAGGGATTCTTCCATTAAACTTTTTCCGACAAAACGAGTCAACGCGCACTTATATCAATAAAAATTATAAGGAATTATTTTGTACTGTGTTCGATTTGTCTTACCTTTGCAGTATATATAATATAGGTGTGTCCTATATTAGCCAAAGCGATAGAATACTAAACTTTTGAACTATGAACAGACCATTTAAAAAAGAGACCTACGTACAGCGCAGGGCAGAACTTAAGAAGAAGGTTGGAAGCGGTTTGATGCTCTTCCTTGGTAACGGCGAAGCCGGAATGAACTATGCGGACAACGCATACAGATTCCGCCAAGACAGTTCTTTTCTCTATTTTTTCGGCGGTGATTACGCAGGCTTGGCTGCAGTAATCGACATCGACAACGACAAAGAAATAATATTCGGGAACGAACTCACAATTGATGACATCGTATGGATGGGCTATCAGCCTACTATTGCCGAAAAGAGCTCGGTTGTGGGGATAACTGAGACAAAGCCTCTTTCAGAACTGGCAACATACGTGAAGAACGCGCAATCCAAGGGACAGACCATACACTTCCTGCCTCCATACAGGGGCGAGCACCAAGTGTGGCTTCAAGAACTCCTCGGCATCAATCCCGCAGAACAGGCAGACAAGGCATCAGTGACGATGATAAAGGCTATTGTGAACATGCGCAACCACAAAACGGCTGAAGAACTTGAGCATATAGAGTCGGCTATCGACATAAGCATAGACATGCATCTTGCCGCATACAGAGCCGCCCGCCCTGGCGTGACAGAAGCACAGATCGCCGCCGCAATCGACGAGGCGGTATTAAGCCAGGGCTGTTTCAAATCATTCCCTACCATTGCCACTACCAAAGGACAGACACTTCACCAGCACGCTTTTGTGAATACACTGCATGAGGGCGACATTCTGTTAATCGACGCAGGAGCAGAAGACGAGCTGCACTATGCAGGCGACTTGTCATCATCAATGCCTGTCAGTGAAAAATTCACAGAGCAGCAAGCCATGATATACAACCTGCATTTGAAATCGTTCCAGGCAGCAGTGTCGAAGCTCGCTCCTGGCGTACCATATAAGGAAGCCCACCTTGCGGCAGCAGAAACAATTTGTGCCGGAATGAAGGAGATAGGACTTATGAAAGGCGATCCAAGAGAGGCCGCGGAGACAGGAGCATACGCCATATTCTTCCCTTGCGGAGTGGGCCACATGATGGGACTCGACGTTCACGACATGGAAAATCTTGGAGAACAATACGTTGGTTACGCCGACGGTGAGAAGAAGAGCGCCCAGTTCGGATTCAAGTCACTACGTCTCGCCCGCAAGCTTGAGCCAGGTTTCGTATTCACTATCGAGCCCGGAATTTACTTCATTCCTGAACTTATTGACAAATGGAAGGCCGAGAAGCAGTTTACCGACTTCATCAACTATGACAAACTTGAGGCTTGGAAGAACTTCACCGGCCTGCGCAACGAACTTGACTACGTAATAACCGAGGACGGCGCGCGCCTGCTTGGTCACAAGAAGAAACCAATGACCATTGAAGAGGTTTATGCTGCGAAAGGATGATAAAGATAGAAGGAGCATACGAGAATAATCTCAAACACATATCGCTAACAATACCCAAATATAAAATAACGGTATTTACGGGTGTTTCCGGCTCAGGTAAATCATCACTTGTACTCGACACCATAGCGGCAAAGTCACGAAGGGAACTTAACGACACGTTCCCTTCGTTTGTGCAACAATACCTGCCCCATTACGGCAGGCCTCACGTTGAAAACATCGAGGGACTGCCTGTAGCAATAGTTATCGACCAGAAGAAACCGGCGCAGAACAGCCGGTCAACCATCGGCACATACACCGACATCTACTCCCTGATGCGGCTGCTCTTCTCACGCATAGGCAAGCCGTTTATCGGTTATTCCGACACTTTTTCGTTCAACCATCCGCAAGGGAGCTGCCCAAGATGCTCCGGACTCGGCGAAATACGCGAACTCGACATTCACAAACTTGTCGATTTCAATAAAAGCCTCAATGATGAAGACACCATCCATTACATCGCATTCCACAAAGGCGGATGGCGGTGGATACGGTACGCTCACAGCGGCCTATTCGACCTCGACAAAAAGATAAAAGACTATACGCCGGAAGAACTTGACCTGTTTCTGAATTCACCGCAAATAAAGCTGAAGAATCCACCGGCCAATTGGCCACGGACGGCAAAATACGAAGGATTGATTCCACGCATGTACAGGAGCATCATCAATTCGGAAGAGGGACTCCTGCACAGTGCCGTACTGAACCCGATGCTCAGAATGGGAACATGCCCTGATTGCGGAGGAACGAGGCTTAACGCCAAAGTACGCTCGTGCAAGATTGAAGGCAAGAACATAGCCGATGCGTGCCACATGTCAATTCACACACTCAACGAATGGATTATGTCCATAACCGACCCCTTGGCCGTAGACCTCAAGCAATCAATAAGCCAGCGACTGGGAGCCCTCGAAGAAATCGGCTTGGGCTACCTTAGTCTCGACCGCCCAATAGGCACGCTATCGGGTGGAGAGGCACAGAGATGCAAGATCGCAAAATATATCAATTCCGCCCTCTCCGACGTGTTGTACATTCTCGACGAACCAAGCGTAGGGCTTCACAATCACGACATCGCCTTGATGAAAAACTCCGTGAGGAAGTTGCGCGACCACGGGAACACCGTGATTCTCGTTGAACACCACAAGGAAATGATACATATAGCGGACAATATCGTAGACATGGGTCCCGGAGCGGGAGCCGACGGCGGACAAATCCTCTATCAAGGGACATACGAGGGATTATTGAAAAGCGGCACCGCTACAGGCAACATGATTGAAGAAAGCATGCCGATAAAGACTTCAATCAGACAACCCCGCAATATGTTTCACATTGCAAACGCGACACTGCACAACTTGAAGGACATCACAATCGACCTTCCGATGGGAGTGCTTGCCGTAATATGCGGCGTAGCGGGTTCGGGCAAGAGCAGCCTGATGGAAGTGTTCCGCAAACAGTTGGAAGCAGAAGCCGTTGACAATCCAAGCCTGGAGCCAATATACATAAGCCAAAAGAATATCGGAGTGAGCCTGCGTTCAACCCCCGCCACCTATATGGATGTCGCAGGAGAGATAAGGAAGATATTTGCCAAAGCCAACAAGACAAAGGAAGATTACTTCTCATTCAATGGCAAAGGAGCCTGTCCCGCATGTGGGGGAAAGGGGATCATCGTGTCCGAAATGGCATTCATGGACAATATCGAAACGCAGTGCGAAGTATGTCATGGCTTGCGCTTTTCATCCGAAGCCCTGGCTTACAAATTCCAGCTGAAAAATATAGCGGAAGTCATGGACATGAGTGTTGCCGAGGCACACAAATTCTTCTCCGACACCACACTATACCCACAACTGACGGAAAGAATCTTGTCCAAGCTCAAGCCGCTTATTGATGTCGGACTGCCCTACTTGCATCTAAACCAGGCATTGTCCACCTTGTCCGGAGGAGAACTGCAACGGATGAAACTGGCGTCGTTTATTGGAACAGAAAACAAGGTGTTCATAATCGACGAGCCGACCGACGGGCTTCATATCAAAGACATACGCCACATATTAAGTCTGTTTGATAATATGGTGTCAAAAGGCAACACGGTTTATATTATTGAGCATAACTTAGACGTTATCAAATCGGCTGATTACATTGTTGAATTAGGACCTGGCGCAGGCGAGCTTGGAGGAAACATAATATTCACCGGCACGCCATCGCAACTTGCAAAATCAACAAAATCAGTAACTGCGGCATATATATAGCGACTCTGGAGCGATATGCGTCTCAACTTACATTGAGAATGATATAAAGCGTTGAATAAGCAAGCATAACACGACACACAATTAACATTTTGTTGTTTTTTTGCTTACATATAATTTGAATTTCGTATCTTTGCAAATTAGATAACTATTATAAAAAACAGTATACAAATATGGCATTCACAAGAATCACAGCGGCAGAAGCAGCGGCAATGATCAAGCATGGCGACAACATTGCACTCAGCGGATTTACTCCTGCCGGCACAGCAAAAGCGGTTACAGCTGAAATCGCAAAAAAAGCTCACGCAGAACATGAGGCAGGACGGGAATTTCAAATAGGAGTGTTCACGGGCGCATCCACAGGTCAGTCGTGCGACGGTATTCTTTCAAACGAACACGCTATTCGCTACAGGGCTCCTTACACAACGAACCCGGATTTCCGCAAACATGTAAACGCGGGTGAACTGGCCTATAGCGACATTCACCTCGGAATGATGGCGCAAGACCTCAGATATGGATTCCTGGGCGACGTGGACTGGGCGATTATTGAAGTGTGCGCCATTGATGGTGACAAAGTATACTTGACAGCCGCCGGCGGCATATCCCCTACAATCGCCAAACTTGCGAAGAAAGGCATAATATTAGAATTAAACGCCTTCCATTCGCCGAACTCCATAGGCATACACGATGTGTACGAACCTCTCGATCCGCCTTACAGGAAACCAATCCCCATCGAACACGTAACCGACCGTATCGGTACTCCTTACATGACCATTGACCCAAAGAAAGTCGTTGGAGTCGTAGAATGCAATCTGCCAGACGAGGCGAGGAGTTTCAAGGGTGAAGACCCGATCACTGACAAAATCGGAGAGAATGTCGCCGAGTTCCTTATGGCAGAAAAGAAACGCGGTATAATTCCACCAGGCTTCCTTCCTCTGCAAAGCGGTGTCGGAACAACTGCAAACGCCATACTATACGCACTTGGAAGCAACCCCGACATTCCACAGTTGGAAATCTACACAGAAGTACTTCAGAACGCGATTGTCGACTTGATGTTCGAAGGCAAGGTAAAGGCCGCGTCAACATGTTCCCTTACAGTCACCAACGACAAGCTGCTCAGCATTTATGACAACATAGACTTCTTCAAGGACAAGTTGGTTCTCCGCCAGTCGGAGATATCAAACAATGCGGAGGTCATTCGCCGCTTGGGCGTTATAGCCATCAATACAGCCATAGAAGTAGACATCTACGGACACGCTAATTCAACACAAATCTGCGGGACGAAAATGATGAACGGCATAGGAGGCTCGGGCGATTTCGAACGCAACGCATTCCTCTCCATATTCACTTGCGCATCAGTGGCCAAGGGCGGATTAATATCAGCCATAGTGCCATTCTGCAGCCACGTGGACCACACAGAGCATGATGTGAACGTAATTGTCACAGAACAAGGCGTAGCAGACTTACGTGGCAAATCACCAATGCAACGTGCGGAAACAATCATTGAAAACTGCGCGCACCCAGACTACAAACAGCTACTTTGGGACTACCTCAAAATTGCGGACAAGGGTCATTCTTGTCACAAGCTTAGCGCCGCGTTTGCAATGCACGACACATTCCTACGTGAAGGCGACATGCACAAGACGGACTTCGCATCTTACGTTAAATAAGACATTATATGATTCAGACGATGGCCATCGGCCCTTATGCCCTTGGTCATCCGTTATTAAATAAGGCTATGAAACTAATCTCCTGGAACGTCAACGGCATTCGGGCATGTTGCCAAAAAGGCTTTGTAGACACTTTTGAAAAATTAAACGCTGACTTCTTCTGCCTTCAAGAGACCAAAGTGCAAGAGGGACAGTCCGATCTTTCCTTTCCCGGGTACAAGGCTTACTGGAATTATGCGGAGAAGAAAGGATATTCAGGCACCGCAATATTTGCAAGGGAGCTACCTTTGAATGTGACATACGGCATCGGAATAGATGAACACGACCACGAAGGCCGGGTCATCACACTCGAAATGGACAAGTTCTTCCTGGTTAATGTCTACACCCCCAACTCACAGGATGGTCTGAGACGACTCGACTATCGCATGGAATGGGAGCAGGATTTTCAACATTATCTTATCAACTTAGATAAAGAGAAACCCGTGATTGTATGCGGAGACATGAATGTGGCCCACGAAGAAATCGACATTAAGAACCCGAAGACTAACAGAAGGAACGCGGGATTCACCGATGAGGAAAGAGAAAAATTCACAATACTGCTCAATTCAGGTTTCATCGATAGTTTCCGGTATTTCTACCCAAATCTGAAGGACATCTACTCATGGTGGTCATACAGATTCCATGCACGCGAGAAAAACGCAGGATGGAGAATTGATTATTTCATTTGTTCCAAAAGGTTGCAGGACAAGCTCGTCGACGCAAAGATACACACAGATATTTACGGTTCGGATCATTGTCCGGTTGAATTGGATATAGAATTATAAACCCAACAATCACGAATATTGAGAAGGATGAAGGAAATCGAAAAAATAGGAGTCTTTTGCTCATCGTCTGACAATCTGCCTCCTGCATACTATAAGGAAGCTGAAAGGTTGGGCGAATGGATAGGCAAGACAAAAAAGACATTGGTCTATGGCGGAGCTAACTGCGGATTGATGGAATCCGTTGCCAAGGGAGTAAAAAACGCAGGAAGTATCAATATCATAGGCATCGTTCCAAAAATCTTGATAGACAAGAAAATGGTCAGCGACCTTATCGGCATCCGGATTCCTACCGAGAATTTGTCGGACCGCAAGGCGTGGATGAACAAGATCAGCGACATAATGATCGCTATGCCAGGAAGTGTGGGCACACTTGATGAAGCCTTCACCGTCATGGCGGAAGACTCTATAGGCATCGGATCAAAAAAAGTGATCTTTTGGAACATAGAAGGCTTTTGGAACGGACTGTTCTCAATGCTCGACAACATGCAAACGACAGGCGTACAAAACAAATCGATATCAGAGTACGCGTTAAGGGCGAATACATTTGAGGATGTTACAACAATTATCGAGAACCTAAAGATAGAATAAAACAATCAACAACATGAAACGAAAAATTATAGGTATAGGTGAAACCATAATGGATATTATCTTTAAGAATGGACAACCTACAACAGCGGTGCCGGGCGGTTCTGTTTTCAATTCCGTCATAACGCTTGGACGCCTGGGACTGGATGTGACTTTTATCAGCGAGACGGGAAACGACAAGGTAGGCAAGATCATTCTCGACTTCCTGGCCGACAACGGCGTGAACAACGAAAACGTGTGCGTTTACTACGACGGACGTACACCGCTGTCGTTGGCATGGCTCGACGAAAACAACGACGCCGACTACGAATTCTACAAGGATTATCCAAAAGCACGCCTCGACGTTATATGGCCGCGCATTGAGAAAAACGACATTGTGATAATGGGTTCGTATTTCGTTCTTAATCCTGTACTCCGTAGTAAAGTCAAAGAGTTCCTTAATTATGCGAAGAGCAAGGAAGCCATTATATTCTATGACTTTAATTTTCGTAGCACTCACAAAGGCGAGGCGATGAAACTGTACCCGGACATCCTGGAGAACCTGGAATATGCCGACATTGTGCGCGGTTCCACCGAAGATATAAACAACATGTTCGGCGACGACAATCCCGACCGCGTATACCAAGACGAAGTTGACTTCTATTGCAAAAATATGATTTGTACCGATGGAAGTAAAAGCGTACATCTTATATCTCCACACGTCAGAAAGAATTATCCGGTTAAGAAAATTCAGACAGTAAGCACGATTGGCGCAGGCGACAACTTCAATGCGGGGATTATTTATGGCTTGGTCAAGGAGGACATAACAAAAGAGACCGTTCAGGACATGAGCGAGCGACAGTGGGACAACATTATGAAGTATGCTATTGACTTCTCCGCCCACGTATGCCAAAGCCTCAACAATTCCATCTCAAAAGAATACGCACAACAATATCTTGGCATCCAACAGAAAACATCCTTGTTTGATTAAAAACAAAACAACATCATTATGAGAGTATTTCAAAACGTATCGGACATAGGCGACCTCGACCAAGCGTTACGGGAAGCATTCTTGGTCAAGAAAGACCGTTTCATGTACAACGATCTGGGACGCAACAAAACCGCATTACTCATATTCTTCAACAACAGCCTCCGCACCCGTCTGAGCACACAGAAGGCGGCAATGAACCTTGGCATGAATGTCATTGTTTTGGACGTAAACCAAGGAGCGTGGAAATTGGAAACCGAACGCGGAGTGGTCATGGATGGAGACAAAAGCGAACACCTGCTCGAAGCCATCCCTATCATGGGCTGTTACTGCGATGTCATCGGCGTCCGTAGTTTTGCGACATTTCAAAATCGCGCCGACGACTACGAAGAGAAGATACTGAACCAGTTTATAAAATATAGCGGCAGACCGGTATTTTTCATGGAAAGCGCCACGGTCCACCCCCTGCAGAGTTTCGCCGACCTTATCACAATCGAGGAGTACAAGCGCACAGAACGCCCGAAGGTCGTACTATCATGGGCTCCACATCCAAAAGCCCTGCCGCAAGCGGTGCCGAACTCTTTCGCCCAATGGATGAACGCGGCAAACGTAGATTTCGTCATCACGCATCCCGAGGGCTACGAACTCGATCCCAAATTCGTAGGCAACGCACGGGTCGAATACAACCAAATGAAGGCTTTTGAAGGCGCGGACTTCATCTACGCGAAGAACTGGAGCTGCCCTGGAGTGACACGGCCTGAAGACTATGGAAAAGTCATCAGCAAGGACATGTCGTGGACGGTGGACGACAAACACATGGCAGTCACAAACAACGCATTTTTCATGCACTGCCTGCCTGTCCGGCGCAACATGATAGTGACCGACTCTGTAATAGAGTCACCTGCAAGCTTGGTAATCCCCGAAGCCGCCAACAGGGAAATATCAGCAGAGGTGGTCCTCAAACGCATGTTAGAGACATTATAATTATAAGCAGACGGCTCATTTCAACTGAATCGTTTACGAAAGAGTCAGCAACCGCATACCCTAACACCCCAATCTGCATTGCCGTCCAACCAGTGCGCATTGGGGTTTTTCATAGTGTGGTAACTTGCACTTTCAGTACTTAGATACCTATAAGCCATACGGAAACCAGTCCAAATAAGGTCTAAATAAGCATCCAAAATAAAAAATCTCAAAAAAATTTTAGTTCTTTCACCATGGGCTTCCCACATATCTACAACGCCGTTTTTGGACGACTCCAAAAAATTAGTTAGACCTTATTTGGACTACTACATTTTTTTATTTTGAGAAAAGTTCATACCTTTGCCGCCAAATTATTATATCCAATGACCAAACAAAACAAAAAGATGAAAAGACCATCATTAGCATCATTAATCATGGCGTTATGCCTGGTTGCATTTGAGACTGACTACACCATGGCCATCCCCGGAACTCCTGTTCCAACGGAGAAGAAACCCAAAGATGGCGGCAACGGCTCATCCCGTGTTCCTAACCGATACCCGCTGTATCTGGAACTCGAAGACGAGGGGGACACTGACTCGCTCATCTTTTATTATCAAGGTGCGGAACCCGTAAGCTACTCCATCTACA
>CAZHZH010000036.1:5872-25663 GCA_964537205.1 uncultured Bacteroidaceae bacterium | reverse complement strand
AGGACGAGAGATTTTCATTCTCTAAAGAGCAGTTCGATTCTGCTAGGGACTACTTCAAAAGAGAAAATAGACAAGAATTGAAGAATGGGCTTACGCTCACTGAAATAGCAAATAAAGAACTTAAATAATGGCAAATCACAAATCAACGATCAAAAGCATTCGTCAGTCTGAGAAACGCAGACTGCACAATCGTTATTACGCAAAGACAATGCGTAACGCTCTCCGCAAGCTCCGTGCCACAAAGGAGAAGGGAGTAGCAGAAGAAATGTATCCAAAGGTACAGAAAATGTTGGACAAGTTGGCAAAGAAAAACATCATCCACTGGAAAAAGGCAGCTAACTTGAAGTCTGGAGCAATGAAATATATCGCCGGACTTTCATAACAACCCCTCTATTGTCATATCATTCAACAATACAATAAATAGAGATGCCATTCACGGCATCTTTTTTATTGCTAAAAATTAACTGATAAAGCATTGCCATCCCAAGTTTTTTTCGTAAATTTGTACCCACAAAAGTGTTTAAACAAGCAATGGACGAAAACAGTCAGATAGATTCAAGTTACTCAGCGAGTAACATACAAGTTTTGGAAGGGCTGGAAGCAGTACGCAAACGCCCTGCCATGTATATCGGAGATATAAGCGAGAAGGGATTACACCACCTTGTATACGAGGTGGTTGATAACTCCATTGATGAGGCTTTGGCAGGATACTGCACTCACATAGAAGTGACCATAAACGAGGACAATTCCATAACAGTCCAAGACAACGGGCGAGGCATTCCTGTCGACATGCACGAGAAAGAGCACAGGTCGGCATTGGAAGTTGTGATGACAGTGCTACACGCGGGTGGAAAGTTCGACAAGGGCTCATACAAGGTTTCCGGCGGACTCCATGGAGTAGGTGTCAGTTGCGTGAACGCCCTTTCCGTCAGAATGATCTCACAAGTATTCCGTGATGGCAAGATTTATCAACAGGAATATTCGTGTGGCAAACCGCTATACGATGTGAAACAAGTCGGAACGACCGACCTAAGAGGTACGCGCCAGCAATTCTGGCCGGACAAGAGCATATTCATAACGACCACATACCGCTACGACATCATCGCAAACCGCATGCGCGAGTTGGCATACTTAAACGCAGGTCTTAAAATCACGCTTAAGGACATGCGCCTCGACGTTAACGCAGAGGCAGGTATTGAAGGGGTGCGCCAAGACGTGTTCTACTCAGAAGGCGGATTGCGCGACTTCGTGCGTTACATCGACTCAACACGCACGCACCTTTTTGATGACATAATATATCTGAACACCGAAAAGGGCGGCACTCCGATTGAGGCGGCCATCATGTACAACACCTCATATTCGGAGAACATCCACTCATACGTAAACAACATCAACACTATAGAAGGCGGCACCCACCTGCAAGGATTCCGGACAGCGCTGACACGTGTCTTGAAGAAATACACGAGCGACGACCAGAAACTGATGGAACGCTTGAACAAGCAGAAGATAGAGATCAGTCCGGAAGATTTTCGTGAAGGCCTTACAGCCGTAATCTCCGTGAAAGTCGCAGAACCGCAGTTTGAAGGACAGACTAAGACGAAGCTTGGAAACAACGAAGTAATGGGCGCCGTAAATTCCGCTGTTGGCGAGGCTTTGACAAACTATCTGGAGGAACATCCAAAAGAGGCAAAGCTGATTGTTGACAAGGTAGTACTCGCCGCAGAAGCCCGTATCGCCGCACGCACGGCGCGCGAGAAGGTGCAAAGGAAGAATCCGATGTCGGGCGGCGGACTTCCAGGGAAGCTTGCCGACTGCTCAGACAAAGATCCGGCGAATTGCGAAATGTTTATTGTCGAGGGAGACTCCGCCGGTGGCTCCGCAAAGCAAGGGCGCGACAGGCACTTCCAAGCAATACTTCCGATACGAGGCAAAATATTCAATGTGGAGCGCGTGAAGTGGCACCAGGCATTCGATCATGAGGAAGTCAACAACATTATCAACGCACTTGGGGTCAAGTTCGGCGTAAACGACACCGATAGCAAAGAGGCCAACTACGACAAGCTTCGTTATTACAAGACCATCATCATGACAGATGCCGATGTCGATGGTTCACACATCGACACGCTTCTACTGACATTGTTCTTCCGATACATGCCGCAGCTCATACGCGACGGAAGGCTCTACATAGCCACACCACCACTCTACAAATGCACGAAGGGCAAAATAAGCGAATACTGCTACAACGAGCAAGCACGGTTGCAATTCATTGACAAATATGGCGACGGGAATCAGGACAGTATCAAGACCCAACGCTATAAAGGACTTGGAGAAATGAACCCAGAGCAACTTTGGGAAACTACAATGAACCCTGAGACACGCCTGCTCAAACAAGTGACGATCGATGACGCAGTAGAGGCCGATTATACATTTTCAATGCTGATGGGCGACGATGTGCCTCCACGTAGGGAATTCATCGAACGAAACGCCACATACGCAAATATCGACGCATAATCAAACTTATAATACATAAACATTTCATTCAATTCTTACATATATTCTCGTGCCGACCAAAAAGAAGTGATTCTGACCGTGTCGGCACATTTTCTTATTTTATCATGAAGCCATCGCGTCAGTAGGCGAAGAGGCCTAAGTCTATAGATTCCCCCATCACCCTGTATCCCTGAGCGTTTGGATGCAACCAATCCTCCTCATACAAAAAACGCGGATTCAGCCTGCTATGGTCGTCAGCGTCACTCATCACACTATCGAAATCAATAACTCCATCGTAGGCGCCAGATGTCCTTATCCATTTATTAACGCATTGGCGCGCCTTCTCACGGTCTGCCGTATAATACTTGTTTCCCTTGAAAGGCATAATCGTCGCTCCGTATATCTTTTTCCTTTTTGCATGCGCCTTGCCAATCATCAATTTAAAAGACTCAATCAGGGAATCAGCAGTACACATCGGGTTATCCGAAGTACCCAAATCGTTTACGCCTTCAAACACAATGACATATTTAAGACCCTCCTGGTTTAAAACATCACGTTCAAACCTGCTGTTCGCCACGGGGCCGAGGCCACCGCTAAGTACGCAATTGCCGCCGAGTCCGAGGTTAAGCACACTCAGACGGTTCAATTTACCGTCTGACAGCAAACGCTCCGACAGGATGTCGGTCCAACGGTTCTGCCCGTTGACGGTTGTGCCACGCCCATCAGTGATGGAATTACCAATCACAGCTATTGCTCCACAATCCGCGTCAGCTTCCACGAGTAATCCACTGATATAGCACCAATGATCCATCGTCGCGGCGACTGAGAAGTCATTGGTGTTGCCCGTCGCAATATAGGATGTTGTCCGGGAGCCTGGATGCCCAGTTATATCAGTCTTTGATGTCTTCCCAAAATGAATAGTGATAGCGACGTTCATACGTGGTGTCAAATGGAATCGTACAGGGTCGGAAACGACCGATTCACCCGATTTCATCGAAAGTTTTCTTTCACCACCAAATGTGAGTTGGACAGATGAGGACTCATCAACCGCCGGACTGCTTCCCTTTGTCAAAGCTTCGGCGATCTCAACCCCGACAATTTCCGTCGCGTCTGTATTGTATTCGTTCGACAACTTTAGAGCGACCACATCGCCCCCAATAGAAACCTCGATAATCTGTCGAAGCGAGTTTTCCTCAAGAAAAGGTTCAGGAGGCAAGTTGCCTGGTTCGACCTTCTGCATAGCCGTAGCCCACGTGGCTACGAACACCTTCTCTCCGGCCCGAACTTTTGAACAGCCCACAAGAGAGACAATTGATAACATTATAAATAATAGCTTTTTCATGCTGCAAATTTAAGAATAATAACAACGCAAGAACAAGGCTTCAACGCATTCTTTTTTCATTTGATACAAAAATGCAATTATTTATATTAGAATCTGACATTTTCAATCACAAAAAAGCACTATCTTTGCCATTGGAAACATACGAAAACTACAATACTATGTATTTATTAGGTTACGACATCGGAACGTCATCAATTAAGGCATCACTTGTCAACGTCTCCACAGGCGAGTGTGAAGCGTCTGCATTCTACCCTGATACAGAGGCTAAGATCATCGTCAAGAAGAATGGATGGGCAGAACAAGAGCCAGAGAGTTGGTGGGAAAGCCTTAAAGAGGCGACAAACAAGATCAAAGTCCAAAAGCCGGGACTTCTCTCACAAGTAAAAGCAATAGGCATCAGCTATCAAATGCATGGTTTGGTTTGCGTCGATAAAAACAAACAGCCATTGCGCCCAAGTATAATATGGTGTGACGGCAGAGCCATCGAATATGGCAATAAGGCTTTCGATGGAATCGGTCATGAGAAATGTCTCAGCCACCTGCTCAACTCACCAGGCAACTTCACAGCCGCCAAACTCGCTTGGGTGAAAGACAACGAACCCGAAATATATAAACAGATATACAAGATCATGCTTCCGGGCGATTACATCGCGATGAAAATAAGCGGTGGAACAATCAATACCACAATTTCCGGATTGTCAGAAGGCATGTTCTGGGATTTCAAAAACGACTGTATAAGCAAGGACATTATGGACTTCTTCGGATTCGACTATGATCTGATTCCGGAAATAGTTCCTACTTTCGCAGTACAATCAACTGTATGCAAGGCCGTCGCCGACGAACTTGGTATTCCAGAAGGCATACCGATAGCATACAGGGGAGGCGACCAGCCAAACAACGCCTTATCACTCAACGTCCTGCAACCAGGAGAAATCGCTGCGACAGGAGGCACATCGGGTGTCGTTTACGGTATATTGGGCGATGTTGACTACGACCCGCTATCGCGTGTAAACACATTCGCGCATGTCAACCATAAGCAACCGGACACACGCCTCGGAGTGCTTCTCTGCATAAACGGAACGGGCATACTCAACGCTTGGATGAAACGCAACGTCGCACCAGAAGGAGTCGGCTACCAAGACATGAACGCATTGGCAGACGAAGTGGCTATCGGCTCCGACGGTCTTTCCATCATTCCATTTGGCAACGGCGCGGAACGACTCTTGCAAAACAAGGACGTCGGTTGCAGTATTCACGGACTCAACTTCAACATTCACAAGAAGCAGCACCTGCTACGCGCCGCACAGGAAGGCATTGTGTTCTCTTTCGCATACGGAATGGATATTATGCGACAGATGGGGATGCAGATCAACACCATCAAGGCCGGTCACGCAAACATGTTCCTCAATCCGATGTTCGTACGTACATTGGCAAGCGTGACAGACGCGAATATCGAATTGTATGAAACCGATGGTGCGGCAGGCGCGGCAAAAGGCGCGGGCATAGGCGCAGGAATCTATAGTAGCAGCGACGAGGCTTTCGCGACTTTGAAACACTACGACACCGTGGTACCGGACGTATCACATAGCGGAGAGTACAAGGAGGCATACGACCGTTGGAAGAAGATATTACAAACATATATATAATAAATACAATCACTATGGCTAAAGAATTTTTCCCAGGAATCAAGAAGATTCAGTTTGAGGGCAAGGATTCAAAGAATCCTATGGCATTTCATTATTACGATGCTGAAAAAGTTATAATGGGTAAGAAAATGAAGGATTGGTTGCGCTTCGCAATGGCATGGTGGCACACACTGTGCGCTGAAGGTGGAGACCAATTCGGTGGTGGAACAAAGTCATTCCCTTGGAACACAGGTGCTACCGCTATTGAAATCGCAAAAAACAGAGCTGACGCAGGTTTCGAGATTATGGAGAAACTTGGCATCGACTACTTCTGCTTCCATGATGTTGACCTTATTAGCGAAGGCGACAGCGTTGAGGAGTACGAGGCTAACATGAAAGCGATCGTAGCTTACTTGAAAGAGAAGATGCAGGCCACAGGCAAAAAGCTTTTATGGTCAACCGCCAATGTATTCAACAACAAACGCTACATGAACGGAGCAAGCACCAACCCTGATTTCGACGTTGTGGCACGCGCCATTGTTCAGATTAAAAACGCAATGGACGCAGGCATCGCCCTTGGAGCGGAAAACTATGTATTCTGGGGCGGACGTGAAGGATATATGAGTATCCTGAATACAGACCAGAAGCGTGAAAAAGAGCACATGGCCACAATGCTCGGAATGGCTCGCGACTATGCCCGTTCTAAAGGATTCAAAGGCACCTTCCTCATAGAGCCAAAGCCAATGGAGCCGACAAAGCACCAATATGATGTCGACACAGAGACAGTCGTAGGCTTTTTGAGAGCCCACGGACTTGACAAGGACTTCAAAGTTAACATAGAAGTAAACCACGCTACCCTTGCCGGTCACACATTTGAGCATGAACTCGCAGTAGCCGTTGATAACGGTATGCTCGGAAGTATTGACGCCAACCGCGGTGACTATCAGAACGGATGGGATACCGACCAATTCCCTATAGACCAATACGAACTTGTACAGGCATTCATCCACATCATCCGCAATGGAGGTCTGGGTACAGGCGGAACAAACTTCGACGCTAAGACTCGTCGTAACTCAACCGACCTCGATGATATTATCATCGCGCACATTAGCGGAATGGACGCTATGGCACATGCCCTGCAGAGTGCAGCCAAACTGCTTGAGGAGTCTCCATACAAACAAATGCTGAAAGACCGCTATGCATCTTTCGACTCCGGTATCGGCAAGCAGTTCGAGGACGGCAAGCTCACATTGGAGGAAGTTTACGAATATGGAAAGAAGAATGGTGAGCCGAAACTTACTTCCGGCAAGCAGGAACTCTATGAAAGAATCGTAGCCACTTATGCTGAAAGCTAAGTCGTAAAGGTTGATTTTCAACATAACAAAACAAAAACTCTCGGCATATTGACGTGTCGGGAGTTTTTTGTGCTTACAGTATTTCACGCGCAATCCACGCACACGCTTCTGCATCCGCAAGCGCGTTGTGGTGATTTTTCAAATCGAAGCCGCAGGCAGATGCCACTGTATGAAGTTGATGGTTTTCCAACCACGGGAACGTGCGGCGTGAGGCTCCCAACGTATCGTAGAATTCATAATCGGGATAATCCATCCTATATACACGGAACACCGCACGAAGGCATCCCTCGTCAAACTTGCTGTTATGCGCGACTAACGGCAGACCTTCAATCAAAGGCTCAATCTGCCGCCATACATACGGAAACACAGGAGCGTCGTCGGTGTCCGCATAACTCAACCCATGTACTTTTGAACACCAATAAGTATAATAATTCGGTTCCGGCTGGATGAGCGAATAGAATGAATCCACAACCTCCCCATTCCTGACCACGACTATTCCAATCGAACAAACAGACGAACGCTCGCTATTGGCTGTCTCGAAATCTATTGCCGCAAAATCTTCCATTACCGCTTCAGATCTATTTGTTCTTGTTGGCGTGCGTAAAATCTTGCGACAATCGCCCCACTAAGATTATGCCATACCGAGAAGATCGCGCCAGGAATGGTCGCCATAGGATAAGCGGCAAAGTGCATGGTTGCCAAAGAGCTGGCAAGTCCGGAGTTTTGCATTCCCACTTCTATTGATATGGCAGAGCATTTATTGTGCGGCAGTTTCAAGACCCTGCCTATACCGTATCCAAGTGAAAGTCCACACAAATTATGAAGCACGACGACAAGGACTATCAACAACCCGCCTGCGAGCAATTTAGATGAATTGGCACTAACGATACAACCTATTATCATCGCGATCATTACCGATGAGAACGCAGGAAGGTATATTGCAATACGCTTGGTGAATTTTGGAAAGAGTTTCTGAATTACAAAGCCTACTATGATAGGCAGAATAACGACCTCGACAATACTCAGAAACATTCCGACAGCATTCACGTTGACACGCTCACCAGCATACAGCAAAGTCAACAGCGGCGTTAGTATCGGAGCCAGAATAGTACTTACGGTTGTCATTCCCACAGAGAGGGCTAAATCACCCTTGGCGAGGTACGTCATCACATTCGATGCGGTGCCTCCAGGACAACAACCGACAAGGATGACACCTATCGCCAGCTCATCGCTCAAATTGAACAGCCTTGTAAGCACAAACGCAGTCAAAGGCATAACGATGAATTGCGCGAGGCTGCCAATAACGATGTCCTTGGGACGAGTGAATACGACCTTGAAGTCATGCGGGTCGAGGGTCAAGCCCATGCCAAACATGACCAGCCCCAACATGGGTGAAATCCACGACGTGGCAATCCAATTGAACGTGGCAGGTATAATCAAGGCAACTGCCGCAACCACGACCACCAAGACCGCCATGAACCGTGATATGAGGTTACATACACTCAACAGCATGGCCTCATTTCAACTTCTTACCGTCAGAGAAAGCGTTTCCTACGCGTTTTCCTATTTCAAGATAGCCTGTATGCACCGGATCGTAAGAGATCAAATGCATCTTCACCAAGTCGGGCTTGCCGTCTTCAGCGAGAAACTTTTCGTCAACCAAAATATTCAGGATCTTGGCCACAATATAATACCCCGTTGCAGATTCATCGATCTTACGTTCAATGCGGCACTCAAATGTCATTGGAAAGTCCGTAAACACAGGAGCGTTTACTTTCTCGCCCTTTTGCACGGTCCAACCAGTTCTGCTTACCTTGTCCTTCACTTTCTTTCCACTGACAATTCCTACGTAATCAGCGGCAACCAATGTCTCGGTCGTAGCGAAGGCTATGGTAAAATCAGCGTTTGCATTAAGATTTTCGGTCGTCTGATGACTGCCCATCGAAATCATTATCTCATCATTGTCCCATGTTCCAGCCCATGCGGCGTTCATGGCATTCGGAGTCCCATCTGCATCGTAAGTTCCAATGATAATAACCGACTGGGGCATAAACCAAGGTTTTGGACTAAACTTTTTCATATCGTATGTGTTTGTTAATGTATGATTTTTGTCTTTCAGTTTGCAAAGGTAATTCAAATTATTGAATCTACCATCATCTTATTTGGATAATCGGTGTCTATATCAAAAAAGGGGACAGTTACAGAACTATCCCCTTGACGTTATTATTTGTGGTGATTGCCACTAACAAGGTGTTATTTCACACTCCATTCATATACTCCGCACGACTTGTCCTTTGGCTGTACAAGCTCAAGTTTCACCCCAGAAGTCTTTACAGGGTCAAAACTTACAGTACAAGCGACTCCTTTGTCCGTTGGATATCCAGATGGATTCTTCACCTCTACCCAATTTCCCGCCTCATCCTTGTAATACAGCTTCCATGAGTCAGGCACTTTGCATCCCTGCCATGGTTGGTCATCGTACCAATATACTGTAGATGTGGAAATCTCAGTTGGTTCCTTAAACTCGTAAGCCAGCCATTCTGTAGAGTTGGTCTTTGGCCACCAATGTGTGTAAGGTATGCTGCGGTCATTGCCGTCGGCTGGAACCAAACGGTCGTTTATCGCTTGTATTGAAGGCAAGCGGCGCTGAGAAGCTGTGACAGTTGATTGAGAAGCGATTGAAGGCGGCAATGCCGGACTTGTAGCGCTTAGGTCGTATGGAAGCCATACAGCCATGTTACCACTTCCACGGTGTGCCCATGCATAGTAAGGAATCAGCGTCAGTGTCTCATCTTTTGTCGTCAGCTTACCCTCGTCATTGAAACTGAGCGTCTGAGCGCCAGTTATCAAAGTCTGTACGTTGGTGTTTGCGATTTCCTTATTACCAATAGTAAACTTCGGGTCTTGGTTAAGAAGTACGCTCAAAACGTCGCAATCGTTGTCCGGCCATTCAGCGCAATAAACCAATGGTCCGCGCTCAATGCAGGCACGACCCTTGTCGGCAGCGACCTTGCCGTTGGCTTTAACCAAGCGCGCGTCCATGTCGAAGTGTACGCTCACCTTGTCACCGGCCTTCCACTTGCGGTTGACTACAAAGTAACCGTCTTGAAGGTCGCCTTTCAATTCTTGACCGTTTACCTTAACGCTGTATTTCAAATTCTTGCCGTCTGCATAGTGGTACAGGTCGCTTGGGACAACTTGGCCGCGAACCCATCCAGGAATACGGATTTTAAGGGCGAAAGCCCCCTTGGACTTCTTCACAGTCATTGTGATATCACCATCCCAAGGATAGTTCGTTTCCTGCTGGAGTGTAACCGACTTGCCTCCGACTTTCACTGTTGTCTCATTGCTTGCGAAGAGGTTCACATACAGGGAATTATCCTTGACTGCATAGATATACTGTGGCAATGAAGGAATGAAACGGGCGGCATTCGACGGACAGCAGGCACAACCGAACCAATCTTGGCGCTGGTGCTGACCCATCGACTGCAACGGGTTTGGATAGAAGAATTTACCGCCATCGATAGAGATACCGCTAAGTACTCCATTATACAGGGTGCGCTCAAGAGCGTCATAATATTTGCTTTCCCCGTGCAGGAGGAAGAGTCGGTAGTTAAGATATACTTGGGCGATAGCGGCACAAGTCTCGTTGTACGCGCTCATGTTTGGCAACTCGTAGTTGTCACCAAAAGCCTCACCCGAGGAAGTGGCGCCGACTCCGCCAGTAATATAGTATTTCTTCCCAACAATATTGTCCCATATACGGTCAATAGCATGAATATATGAACTGTCACCGGTCAGGGCGGCTACATCAGCCATGCCTGCATACATATATCCGGCGCGTACGGCATGACCGACAGCCTCATCCTGCTCCAGAACCGGCTTATGGCTCTGCGCGTACTCATCAATCTTGTGGAAATAGCCATCCTTGTCCCATAAACCGCCACGTCTGTTTTCCCATGACGGATCGATCTTGCCACGCTGGTCCAAGAAGTACTTGGCTTGTTCGAGATACCTCTTGTCACCAGTAGCCGTGTACAGTTTGGCCAATCCCATCTCGGCGATTTGGTGTCCAGGAACCACGTGGGCCTGCCCATCTTTCGGACCTACCTCTTTTATCACACAATCAGCATATTTCTTCGCGATATTCAGAAGGGTTGTCTTTCCTGTAGCATTATAGTGGGCGACAGCAGCCTCACAGAGGTGTCCAAGGTTGTAAAACTCGTGAGAGAGGTCCTCAACCAGTTCCCAACGCTTTGAACCTGCCCAATTATGTGGATGTTGTGGATTCTGGGTACGGGCGGTGTAGAGATACCCGTCAGGTTCCTGAGCCGCCTGGATAATCGCGATCACACTGTCGCAATACTTGTCGACAGGTTTACCGTTTATCAATGCATTTGGATAAGTCTGCATCAAATAAGAAGCACCTTCGAGAGTTTTATAAGGGTCGGTATCATCAAACGTATAGCCCATTGTTACCTCAAAAGTCTTGTTTGGGTCTTTAATGTGCTCTGCGGCTTGTTGGAAGTTCTTGTAACGGTCTGTTTCCTCACACTTGCGGAATGCGAGTGGAATCGTCACGTCCTTGCTTGCCTGAAGCCTCTGCCCCCAAAACGTGTTAGGTGTTACTTTTACCGCAGTAAAAGGTACAGGTGTTATCGGATAGCCAGATTTGTCGCTCTGTGCGTTCATGCTACACAGGCCACAAACCACCAATAACGAGAAAGTGATTAATTTCTTCATAAAAATGATTAATAAAATATTAGTATAAATTGTTATTATATGATATATTCGCTTTGCAAAGGTTTAATGCGCCTCAAGCCAGTTCGCACCCCAACCGCAATCAGCGATCAGAGGTACTTTCATCTTGTACGCGTTCTGCATTTCCTCAATAACAAGCGCTTGCATCTGTTCCTTTTCATCTGGATAAACATTGAAGTTCAATTCGTCATGTACTTGCAGTATCATCTGCGAGCGGATATGTTCGCGCCGCATACGTTGATACACTCTTATCATTGCCACTTTCATTATATCGGCCGCAGTACCTTGTATGGGGGCGTTTATGGCATTGCGCTCCGCATAACCGCGTACCGTTGCATTATGGCTGTTGATATCTGGAAGGTAACAACGCCGTCCGAACAGAGTCTCAGTATAGCCTTTTGCCCTTGCCATTTCAATAGACTTGTTCATATACTCCTTGACCTTTGGATATGTGTTGAAATAACCATCGATCAATTCCTTCGCCTCCGTGCGGCTGACTTGCATCCTTTCCGCTAATCCAAACGTAGTTATGCCGTATATAATGCCGAAATTAGCAGTCTTCGCCTTGCGTCGCTCGTCTGATGTAATTTCATTGATTGGTTTCTTGAAAATCCTTGCGGCGGTCGCGGCATGTATGTCATGCCCTGTGTTGAACGCCTCAATCATATTCTCATCACCACTCAGATGAGCCATTATACGCAGTTCAATCTGAGAGTAATCAGCAGAGAAAAACTCACAGCCGTCATCGGGAATGAAAGCCTTGCGTACTTCTTTGCCGTTTTCATCACGTATAGGGATATTCTGCAGATTGGGATTGCTCGAACTGAGCCGCCCCGTAGCTGTGACAGCCTGGTTATACGAAGTATGTATATGCCCTGTCTTAGGGTTGATAAGCGTCGGGAGCGTGTCGACATAAGTTGACAACAACTTCTTGTACCCTCGGTAATCGAGTATCTTCTCCACAATCGGACTTTTTCCCTTCAAACTTTGCAGGACTTCCTCCGATGTGACATACTGCCCTGTCTTGGTTTTCTTTGCCTTGTCGACAATCTTAAGCCTGTTGAACAACAACTCGCCAACTTGACGAGGAGATGATATGTTGAATTCCATCCCCGCCAACTGGTATATCTCATGTTCAATGTCCTTCATCCGTTTAGAGAAGTCCTTTGATGTTTCAGCAAGCGACGCGGTGTCAATCCTCGCGCCGTTGATTTCCATTTGCGCCAAAACAGGTACAAGCGGCATCTCTATTGTATCGAAAAGGGTATACAATCCTTCTTTAAGAAGTTCCTTTTCAAAAACATTCTTCAGCCTCAGGGTGACATCGGCATCTTCGGCGGCATAGTCACACACAATTGCAGGATCAACATCACGCATGGACTTTTGTCCGCGTCCCTTTGGTCCTATCAGTTCTTCTATATGGATAGTCTGGTAGTGCAGGTAGACTTCCGCCATGTAGTCCATATTGTGCTTCATCTCCGGCTTGAGGATATAGTGTGCGAGCATTGTATCAAACATCTTGCCCTTCACATGTATGCCATAATTCGCCAAGACGATTATATCATACTTGATGTTCTGTCCCACCTTCATTATTGACTCATCCTCATATACCCCCTTGAATTGACCGAGGATTTCCTGTGCCTTGTCACGCTCAGCCGGTATCGGAACATAATACGCCTCGCCCTCACGTACTGAGAAACTGAGGCCGACCAGTTCTGCCATCATTGGCTCTGTGCTGGTAGTCTCTGTATCAAGGCAAAGTATTTCCGCCGACCCGATTTCACCAACTAAGGCAGATATTTTCTCCGGGGTGTCGACCAATTTGTATACATGTGGAACACTCATGTATGTGTCGAGTGCGGCTGAGGAGAACAGGTCCCCCGTGTCAGCCTCTTTATGGCTCGATACAGAACGCGAACCACCTTCCGTTTGTTGTTGCGAAGAGAATAGGTCGAGTTGGTCGCCTGCCTGCCTTACCGGCTTTGAACTCTCGTCAGTGTCAGAACCAATCACCCGTTGCAATAACGAACGGAACTCAAGCTGCTCGAATAAAGGCTTCAGACGCTCCACGTCAATTGGCTTCCGACCAAGTTCGTCCAAATTGAGTTCTATAGGCACGTCGGTCTTGATTGTGACAAGCAGTTTTGAGAACCTTATTTTGTCCGCGTTTTCCTGTACTTTCTGTTTGAGACTTCCCTTCAACTCGTCAGTATGCTCAAGCAATTGGTCGATTCCGCCGAACTGGCCTATAAGTTTCTCAGCCGTTTTCTCTCCGACACCAGGACAACCTGGCACATTGTCCGCCGTATCACCCATCAGCCCGAGAAGGTCTATTACCTGGCGAGGCGAGTGGATGTTATATTTCGCGCATACTTCATCGGGACCCAATACATCGAAGCCTCCGAAGCCATGACGAGGCTTGAGAATCTTCACGTTCTCCTGAACAAGTTGTGCATAGTCTTTGTCGGGCGTGACCATATAGGTCTCTATGTCTTCCTTTGCGGCGGCTTTGGTTGCCAGCGTGCCTATGACATCATCGGCTTCATACTTCGGAACTTCCAATATCGGTATGTTGTATGCCTCAATTATTTGTTTAATATAAGGTACAGAGAGTTTTATGTCCTCCGGAGTCTCTTGGCGCTGTGCCTTGTACTCAGGAAATATCACATTACGAAACGAGCCTCCCGCCGGATCAAAAGCTACACCGATATAATCAGGATTCTCCTTTCTCAAAACCTCCTCCAAAGAGTTGACAAAACCAAATATGGCAGACGTATTCATACGCTTGCTATTGATTCTTGGTGTCCGTATTAATGCATAATACGCCCTATAAATCAAAGCGTAAGCGTCGAGCAATATCAGTTTCTTCATTTTTCCGTCCGTTAGTTATCAAGCTACGCCGTTTTCCCTTTTTCTCTCTGTACCCTTCCATTATTATTCAAGTCTCATTATTCAGGCTGCTTTCCAATGTAAGCCAGAATTCCGCCGTCTACATACAAGATATGTCCGTTGACAGCGTCTGACGCATGTGAAGCGAGAAAGACTGCCGGGCCGCCGAGTTCTGAAGGATCGAGCCAACGTCCTGCCGGTGTCTTCGCACAAATGAATTTATCAAATGGATGACGGCTTCCATCTGGCTGACGTTCACGAAGAGGAGCCGTCTGAGGTGTGGCAATGTAACCCGGACCTATGCCGTTGCACTGAATATTGTAGCTTCCATATTCTGAGCAAATATTGCGTGTGAGCATCTTCAAGCCGCCTTTTGCCGCAGCGTACGCACTGACCGTCTCACGTCCGAGTTCAGACATCATTGAGCAGATGTTTATGATCTTGCCTTCCTTGCGTTCCATCATTTCAGGCAGTACTGCGGATGAAACTATAAACGGAGCCACCAAGTCAACGTCAATCACCTGCTGGAATTCGGCGCGCTTCATCTCGTGCATAGGTATACGTTTGATAATACCTGCGTTGTTTACCAAAATATCTATCTGGCCTACTTCTTTATGTATTGTTTTTACCAACTCACCGACTGCGACCTCATCCGTCACGTCGCACACATATCCATGCACATTCTTTATGCCAGCCTCAGCATAGTTCTTGAGTCCGCGCTCCAAAGCCGCCTCATTAATATCGTTGAACACGATATTCCTTACGCCCGCGGCCACGAACGCCTTTGCGATATTGAATCCGATTCCGTAAGAAGCACCTGTAATCCATGCGTTCTTACCTTCAAGTGAAAATAAATCCATAATGTTTTTTCTTTTTAGTTTATGTATCTGTTTATTTTAAATCAGTTATCTCGTAGAAGTCTTGATCGCCATAGTCTTGGTTCTCACCACCCATACCCCAAATGAATGTATAGTTGTGTGTTGCCGCAGCAGCGTGAATTGACCATTCAGGACTTAGCACAGCCTGTTCACCTTGCATCCAGATGTGGCGTGTCTCGTGCGGTTCACCCATAAAGTGGCACACGGCTTGACCTTTTGGCACTTCAAAGTAGAAGTAAGCCTCCATACGGCGGCTGTGTACGTGAGCCGGCATTGTGTTCCACACACTGCCCGGCTTAAGTTCGGTCATGCCCATTTGCAATTGGCAGCTGTCGAGTGTCTTCTGCACAATCATGCGGTTGATTACACGGTCGTTGCTCTCTTCCAACGAGCCAAGCGCCAGTATGTCGGCATCAGCCTTGGTGACCTTCTTGCAAGGATATTCCTTGTGTGCGGTAGTGGAATTGATATAGAATTTGGCAGGGTCGTTAGCGTCTTTGCTTACGAACACCACATCACGCTCGCCTCTTCCGATGTAAAGGGCTTCCTTGTAAGCAAGCTCATACTGTTCATCGCCTACCTTGACCACGCCCGGGCCTCCTACATTGAATACACCGACTTCGCGGCGGGTTGTGAAATGCGGAGCCTTCAGAGGGTCTATAGCCTCCAATGTCAACTCCTCCTTAACTGGCATAGCACCTCCGACAATCATTCTGTCGTACATAGAATAAACCAAGTTCACCTCGTCCTCCGAGAATATCTTCTCAATGAGGAAATCACGACGAAGACGCGTTGTGTCATAATTCTTTGCGTCTTCTGGATGTGCCGCATAGCGGATTTCATAATTTGTCTTCATATTATTTAGTGTATTTAAGTCATGCCGCATCGAGCATTGTTCCCACAAAGATACCTTATTTTTTTAAATTAAGGTGTAATCTTCGTTGTAAAATCAAAAAAATGACCTAAATTTGCCGCATCTTAGTAATGAAGATTAAATTTAAACTGACGCTAACATGAAAAAGGGATTACATTTGTTGAGCTTCATTCTGCTCATTACAGGCTTTGCTTCCAAGTCATACGCACAAGTCGACAACCCTTATATTTATATTTGCAGAGGGTCTGTATTTACGTCTGTGCAAGTTAGTTCGGGACGGGAGTTCGTGTTCTCCGACGACCAGACACAGGTCACTATCAATGGTATCACATATAATATTAATGACATTGACAGTATTAGTTTTGAACGTCCGAGTTCACTTACCGAGGAAAGCGATATCACCATATCAGATGGCGACACTGTCTATGTAGTATACAATGGCACATCAGCACAGGTCTCCGTTCCAAGCAAGTACAGCAGTCTCATCACTGCAAACGTAGAAAACGGGGATGTCGTACTGACATCCACCGCCGATGATGCAGAAATAATCTACAACCTGTCGGGTTCGTCGACCGCAGGCTCGTTTACATTCAACGGCTCATACAAGGCTACATTTGTCTTAAACGGCTTAAACCTGACAAGCACTTCAGGCGCGGCTATCGACATCGAGTGCGGCAAACGCATCGCCATCGAACTGGCCGACGGTACGACCAACTCTTTGGTCGACGCAAGCGACGGCAGTCAAAAGGCATGTCTGTATGTGAAAGGCCACGCTGAATTCTCCAAAGGCGGCAGCCTGACTGTCAAAGGCAACACCAAGCACGCCATATCAACGAAAGAGTACTGCCTTGTGAAGCGTACGACGGGCAGCATAACCATAACCGGTGCGGCAAGCGACGGCATACACGCCGGACAGTATTTCAAGATGAATGGCGGAACCGTCACCATATCCGGCATCGAAGGCGACGGCATACAGGCTGAGGCGACCAACGATTCCACCGATGAAAACAACGGACAACTTACTATTGCCGGAGGAACGCTCGACATCACAATCACCGGTGACGCGGCCAAAGCGCTCAAGTCCGACTCCTTGCTATCTGTATCCGATGGAACAATTACCCTTACGCTTAGCGGCAATAAGGTCATAGATGGTGACGACGCGTCATATTCCACCGGCATGAAGACAAACTCCGACATATCGGTCACAGGCGGCTCCATCACAATCAACACGTCCGCCGATGGCGGCAAGGGACTATCTGCTGACGGCAGCGTGTCTATAGCTGACGGAACGCTCCATATAACTTCTACGAGCGCGGGAGGCACATACGAAGCGAACGACTCTTCGGATGATGACGACAGCGACACTTCGACCGAGTCAAACGTCGTATATGTAAATGTTCCTACAACCGGCGACTCAGACAGAGGCGGTTGGGGGCAACAAGGCACGACGACACCATATTGGAGCAACGTATATCTGTACAAGAGCGACGGAACCAAGGTTGCCACCCTCACCAAGACGGTGAATGTCACAGGTTCGACCAACGCCACACTCTTGTTTTACTACTACGACTTCGGAGAACAAGTGAGCGGAACTTACTACTTTGCAAGCGACGACTACACATCGTCGTCACGCCGTCCGGGTGGAAGTTCGTCCACATACGCCATCAAATCAAGTACGTTCTCCGCACCTAAAGGCTCTGACTACTACTTCTCGATTTCAAGTTCATACACTACCAGTGGTTCTACCCGCACATTCACTCTCAACAATGTGACATCAACCTACAAAGACGGCACAAAGACCACAGGCTCAACCGACGGCATTGTCTACGCCGCGGCTGGAATCAAGGCGGACGGCAACGTGACGATCTCGGGCGGAACAATCGAAATAAGTCACTCGGGTGCGATGAGCAAGGGTGTCAACTGCGACAATACAGTCACGGTGAACGGAGGTCAGATTACCTTCAACACCACAGGCACTTCGCAAGTGTACAACAGCGATGCCAAGTACTGCACGGCAATCAAGGCAAACGACTACGTACAGACCGACGGCACAGTCGTCATCACGGCATCAGGACTTGCCTCTCGTGGAATATCCGTTGACAACGACCTCAACATATCGGGCGGAAACAATACAATTACTTGTAGCGGAGCAGGTGGCACAATCACTTCCAACGGCACTTACGCCGCCAGGGCATACGCAGTGGACGGCAATCTCAACATAGAAGGCGGCACCCACACCCTTAAAGCCACAGGCAAAGGAGGCAAGGGCATCAGAGTTGACGGCACGGCTACTTTTGGAAAGACCGACGGCAGCGGTCCTACCATGAGCGTCACCACCACAGGCTCGTATGTTTCATCGTCGAGCGGCGGTTGGGGCATGGATTCCGGCGGCTCAGGCTCAGCAAAGGCCATCAAAGTGGATGGAAGCGTAACGATTAACGGCGGAGACATCAAGGTGTACACGTCTACCGACGGATCTGAAGGCATCGAAAGCAAGACGCTCATCACCGTCAACGGAGGCGACATCTACATTAAGGCCTATGACGACTGCATGAACAGTTCTGGCATGTTGGTATATAATGGAGGCAGGACCTACTGCTACAGCACCGGCAACGACGCTGTCGATTCCAATTACGGACGTAGCGGAGCTATCACCATCAACGGCGGAGTGCTTGTGGCAATCAGCACCAACGGCGCACCGGAGGAAGGACTCGACGCAGACAACAACTCATACATTACCCTTACAGGCGGATATGTATTCAGTGGCGGAGCCAGCCAAGGAGGCGGCGGTGGATGGGGCAGCAGCTCCTCAAGCATCGGAAGCGCCTCACAAGCATACTGCCTACTGACCACAAGCGTAAGTTACACAACCGGCAGGTATTACACGATAGCCGACGCATCGGGCAACAATATTTATACCTTCACCGTGCCTGCGGCACTGAGCAGCTCTTTGTCGCTCATCAGCGCTCCGACAATGAAATCGGGTACTTCGTACACTATCAAATATAGTACGACTGCACCAACCGACGCGACAAGTGAATTCAATGGCTTCTATTTTGGAAGTTCAGCCGTCGGCACTACCAGCGTGACCAGCTTCACTGCCAAACAGTAACCCGCTATTAATATAAATATGTGTCAAGATAATATTAAATCATAAAAGACTATGGGAGGAGTTATAGGAACAATAGTTATCGGAGCCCTTGCCGGCTGGCTGTCAGGCTTGTTTGTAAAGAAAGAAAAAGGAGGCTGCTTGTGGAACATCATAATCGGTGTGATCGGTGGATTCATAGGCGGTAACGTACTCGGCTGGTTCGGTGTCGAATGGGGCGGCTTCTGGGGACAACTCGGAACAGGAATCATTGGCGCGGTCATACTGCTCTGGGTATGGAACCTCATCACTGGCAAGTGAAATCGGCTTGAAACAGCAACAAGCACAACGGGGAGGCTCTCTTGGTGAAAGGGAGCCTCCTTTCATAGCATAGGTAGACGTACCATGAAAACCATCGGACTCACAGCTTACACAGCCCCGTCCCATCATGCCGCACCATGTCATGAGTCCGTCGGACTCATCGCTTAC
>CAZHZH010000036.1:0-5772 GCA_964537205.1 uncultured Bacteroidaceae bacterium | reverse complement strand
CGCCTCATCATGCCAAGGCATGTGAGACGGGGACTGAAAATATACACCACCCATGACACGTGAAGTGTCACCGCTTGACACCTCTCTCATCATTATGCCAACGCACGTGAACTGCACCCCAAAAAGAGGCGGAGCCACACCTATAACTAATAACATACGTTAGACAACTAATAAACAGGGTTAAAAAACACATCCATAATGAATTTTTCTTCTCTAAAGTTTTAGTTATCTAAGTTTTTAGTTGTAGATTTGCAGCGTAAAACAAAACAGCACACGACTATGGCAACAAAAGAGAAGAATTACACTTTGACAAAATCAGAGATGCAAGTAATGAACATCTTATGGGCAAAAGGCAAGGCATGTGACGTCCACGAGTTGATCAGCCAGTACGATGAACCCAAACCCGCATACACCACGGTTTCCACCTTCTTGAAGATTCTTACGACTAAAGGTTTCGTTGATTTCAAGAGAGGACAGGGCAAACAGTATCTCTATTTCCCTGTAATATCGAAAAAGGAGTATACGAGCCGCGTCATGCACGATGTAAAGAACAGCTTCTTCGGAGGCAGCGCGTCGTCGCTCATCAGCTTCTTTGCCAAGGAGGAGAGACTCAGCAAGGAAGAAATAGAAAGTCTTTTGACCATGGTAGAAGACAAGGACAACTGATTAGAATTGCAAAAGGACTATGGGTACATTATTTATATATGCAGTAAAATCGGCGATATGCTTAGCGTTGCTATATCTGCCATACGCCCTACTTATGCGTAAGGACACATTCTATTCGTTCAATCGCGGTGTCTTGCTCGGAATAGCGGTTTTGTCTGCTGTGATTCCATTAATAGACACCACCATGTTGTACAATCCGGCATTGGAGAGTTTGAGCAAGGCGGAAAACGCGGTAATAGAAGTCGGACTGCCTACATTGACCTGGTATCCACAGGAAACCACGGGTGCGACTCACGTGCAAACCTCTAACGCGTTCCCATGGATCGACTTCATAGTGACCGTTTATTTCCTTGGAGCGGTTCTATGTCTTGTGATAAAGCTGATACAGTTCGTCAGGCTGAATCGCTTCATGCGCTCTGGATGCCTTTGGATCAGCAAGGATGGCGGCATCAACGTATACTGCCATGCGGACAAGGTGAACCCTTTCAGTTGGATGAACAGCATTGTTATTTCAGAAGACGACTATGAAGACAATCCGGCAGTGATGACTCACGAGACGGCGCATATCCGTAAACACCATTCATGGGACAACCTCGCTGTCGCCCTTATGGAAATCATACAATGGTTCAACCCTTGCGTGTGGCTGTTGGACGCCTCCTTGAAAATGGTTCACGAGTATGAAGCCGACGACGCGGTACTGCGATCGGGTGTCACGGCAAAGAACTACCAACTTTTATTGATAAAAAAGGCCATCAGCAACAGTGCCTACACACTTGCCAATGGTTTCAATTATAACTTACTTAAAAACAGATTCATTATGATGACAAAAAAGAATTCCAACAAGTGGAGTCGTGCAAAAGCTTTGTACCTACTCCCGATGATGGCAGTGGCCATTGGAGCATTCGCCACTACCGGACTTACTGAAAAATCTGAACAGGTCGCCGAAAGCAATCCTGTTAAGAAAGTTGTGAACATGAAAAATGTTCAAACCGCACCTGCAGCGTCGTTGGACCAACCAGACGACACCATGGTCTTCTTGGTAGCCGAACAAATGCCGGCATTCAAAGGCGGCACCGCCGCTTTGGCAAAATGGTTGTCTGCAAACGTTCATTATCCTGCCGAAGCGCATGCGGTAGGAGCGCAAGCGCGAGTCATTGTCAGTTTCGTAGTCTACAAGGACGGCTCTATCGGCAAAGCAGAAATCAAGCAACACACGAAGACCGGCACGGCTGACGACGCAGTAGCCGTAGTAGCTAAGACGGCTGAGGAAAAAGCCGCATACGACCAACAGGAAAAAGAGCTTGAGGCAGCGGCGAAGGCTATTGACAAAGAGGCTCTTAGAGTAGTAAACAGCATGCCTAAGTGGACTCCCGGCAAACAGCTTGGAAAAGCTGTCAACGTACAGATGACATTACCAATCGTATTCCGTCTCAATTGACAATTCGTACATGGAGTGCATCCACCAAACGACAGCTGGCACGTCTACACAAACGACGACTGCCTTTATCAAGAAAAACAGTTTAGAAATGGAAGCGATTGTGAATTTCAACTATCCCGCAATGCTTTCATCTAATTAAACCCAATTCGGTCATTAGCGTTATGATGATAACAACTATTGTTCTGAGCGTAGCGAGTGAATCTTCAGTGCTATGGGGTCCGCTATGAGGATCCACTCGGCCAAGGCCTCGGGATGACGGTTAGGGCGTAACTGTCTAATGACCGATTCGGGTTAAATAATTAGTAATGAATATTGTATTTGGCAAACTGCCCGCGAGGGTCGTTTGCCGTTCTGCATTCTCAGTTTCACATCGCTTCCATTGCGAAAGTATTATATGCTGATAAGGTGCGGACTCGTTAACGTCTCTCTCAATCAGCATATTAAGATGGGAGGGGGGTGCAATAATCGATCAAATTTACGGTGCAGACCAAAACGAGCAGCAAGATAATTACGACACCAAGTTCCGCCCAGCGTGCCATCTTCTCCCGTTCCTTTTCAGAGTCTGTCTGGTTCTTGCGATTTTCCATAAATATACAGCGTTTCTAATGATTCTTAATCTAAAGGCTTATTACTTCATTTAGAGTCAACATCGAATTAGATTGTCTTATCGAATACAAAGTAAAGCAAATATTTTTATATCCGCAAATTATTTTACAACTTTCATCCTCGCTTTTTTTCCGTTAACGCTAACAGTCTACTGTCCTTGAATTGGTTTGACACATGCAGGTAACTAAAGCGGCAAATGGTTTCAATAAACGACATTCCCGTCCCATCTCTTCCTTAGCTTTACAGTTTATCATCGTGCAAGTCTCGTCCGTTCGACCTTATATGTTTTATTATACGCTTGTACGCCTCCCATAGGATTTTCCCGTGGTCGAATGCTAATGGCGGGATGCCATCGATGGGGAACCATTGCGCCTTTCGCGCGTCATCTCCCCCTCTTACTTCCCCCTTGCGCACCAAAGCATAATACACGATCGTAATCACCCTCCCGCGCGGGTCTCTGCCAACATCAGAAAAACAGCCCAACTGCTCCAACAAGTCTTTGCCAACATCAAACTCCGTTTCCTCCCTCAGTTCGCGCAGGGCGCACTCTTCGGTTGTCTCATCCATTTCGAGGAATCCGCCAGGAAACGCCCAACAGCCTTTGTACGGCTCATTGCCACGCTCTACCAACAACACCGATAATCCGCCCCTCTCATCACAACCGAATATCACGCAATCGGTCGTCACGGCAGGACGCGGATAGTCATACGTATAAGTTCCTTTTACTGCTCCCATAGTATAATTATTTTGCCTTCCTCAACGCTGCCTCGGCCTTTCGCATATATGAACGCGCCTTGTCACGCGCCGCATTCGCCTTACGTGTATATGACTCCGCCCGCTGCGTAGCGTTCTTCGCCTTTTGTTGGTAAGACCTCACCCTGTCGTACTTCTTTTGTTTCGAGTAATAATTCGCTTCCTGCAGATAGCCCTGCGCCTGGCGGTTGTAGTAGTTGGCGTCGTTGTCATAACCTTGAGCCTGTTTTGTATAGTACTCCGCCTCACGCTGATAGCCCTTCGCCTGACGCATGTAGTAGTCACTCTGCGCATATACCGCCATACCGCCAAGTAACAGCGCAATTATCAATATGACTCGGTTCACATCTGTTGCATGATTGCCATTCATAACATTCACATTTATACCACAAAGTTAACAACTCGATTCGGGTTCTCCAAATGTTTTACGTAAAAACATCATACGAATAATGAAGCATTTGCAATTTGCCACCATGATATACAAGCGTGTCACTTGCGGATGCTGTCTTGCAGTTCATGGTCGGTTGCATCGTTTTGACGGATTTATTGAATTGTCCCATATATTATAAATAAGGTAATAGCCGTGCTTATGCAATTCCAATTCCGTTATCCCAAAAAGCGAATTACGGCCATGATAGTCAATATACTCATACTTTGGTTTGACAAGCAAGCCATACCTGTCACGCAAACCGACACTACCAGTTTCAGGGTCTTTGATAAACAATATTCCACGGTATGATTCCACGGTGTAAGGGTTCCTGCGACCATAATTGATACATGTATATTGGTTGTATCCGATAGCCAGACTCGGAAGCAGTACGCCCCAATATATGGTTGCGACCAACGACAATGCCAAAAGCCGTTTTATGCGATAAAATCGACTGCACATATATGCGACTATAGCGAAACTGGCGGCAAGCATTACGATACGCCACAAGCCGGCAAGCGGCTGGGCATAAAGAAACAGCAACATTCCGACAACCATCAGCCACAGCTTTTCGGATGGAATCTTGTAATAACGCAACAGAATCCAGTAGCTCAACGTAGGCGCCACAAGGCATGCGAATTCGTTTACCAGCTTATACATGGCAAGTCCGGCGTAGAGCGTGCCAACAACCACAAGCATAAGTGCGAAATAAGTACGCGCCTTTCGGTCCTTCCACAACAAGGCCCCCATTGCCTCCTTCCATGTCATAGTCGCCCTCATCCTTTTCCGGCACAAGCCGACAACATACGTCACTACAGGGAACAACCAAAGCCATGCGGCAAAGACGCAACCGGTAAATACCATCGTCTGCCTGTTGCAATCCACTCCAAGCACGACGTATGGGTAGGTTGCCACATCGCGAATGCCCAATCCGATTTCACCTGTCACCAACGAGAATGCCGACAAGGCGAAAAACAAGATTATCGGCAACCAAGTCTTTCTCTCATTACGATACAAAGAAAAAGACACCAGCAAGCGTGCTAACACCGCCAAGATAGCGAATGGTGCGTGGATCGACAACGTCCATGGACAATAGTGTCCCAAGACGATTATCGCCCACAAAGAACAAAGCGTCAGGTCAAACCAAAAAAGTTTCTGTTTCATTTCCACTACTGTATATATGCGTTTTATAAACAATGTTTCCTCGACTCCAAAATCCGTCTTGCCTCCTTTTTCATCACGTCCAGTTCGCTGTAATCCTTTATTGCACGGAACTTAATCAGCGGTCTGCCATTCCTGTCAACATAACCATAGATGGCAACCTCGTTGTCATCAGTCATGCCAAACCCGTCATCATCCATGTAGTAGCGCCCGTCTGGATTGAGCTGCCAATCCACTTCCGCCAACCCACTATTGAACCCTCTTATGAAAGTAGGGAACCTGGCGTCCAAAGCCCTTGCCCTGTCGACCACTTTCTTAGGAAACCCGTCCAACGACTGCCAGTCGATGTCATCGACGGTCACAGTCTGCAAGATTGTCTGAGGATTCATAAACTCAACGGCAGACTTGTGCGTCTTGTCAATCAAATAGCGTGGTTTCCAATATCCACTTATCACTTCGTTCACTATCCACATGCCCTCGCCCAGCGAGTCTTTCTCATACGGATACTGCGAGTAGCTGTCGTCCCTAAGCTGGTCGTATAATTCCCGCGCCTTGAGACCATCCTGCCCTTCACTTTTACCTGCGATATCAAACATGTTCATATAATCTCGTTTTTATTAGTTCCTTCACTTAAAACGGAGGTAGCTATTGCCCTTTCACAATTACCTATGCACAAAACCGAGCGAAACAAGGCAATAGCAAGTCAGCCAATCCCCCACCC
>CAZHZH010000035.1:5649-26030 GCA_964537205.1 uncultured Bacteroidaceae bacterium | reverse complement strand
CAACCGACGAGGGCTTTACAAAGACATCAGACGAGATATATAACAAGGTGTATACAAAATAATTTGAGGCTTTTCATAAGTTATAAATTTAATTTGTTGGACAGGATGCAGGTTTTAGGACTTCGCATCCTGTTTCTTTATGCATTCTTGTTATCGTCCAGCCAAGGCTGGTCGGTCATCGAATGCTGTTTCGTTGGCAAAGTCATGCTGTTTCGTTGGCATTTCCATGCTGTTTCATGAACCGTTCAGCCTTGGTTGAACGAAAGGGCAAAGGTACTATGAAATAAACGGGTTGCAATGTAAGAACGCAAACATGGCAATAAGCTGAAGAATACATGGTAATAGAAAAATGCGTGGCAACAAGTGCATGGTGGCGGATAAATACAGATATCAATTGCATGATAGTCCGTTGTTGAAATTAAATCCATCAACTATCTGACGAATATTCTTCTAAAACATTTTGCCGAATCATGTTTTTTTGGTACTTTTGCCCTTGAATAGGCTCGACACTTTGAGCGATAAATTGCAATGAAGAATATAATGACATTTGCCGTGCTGTTGACATTTATGATCGCCGGCATGGCGCAAAATACAGAAAAGATAATGAAGACGGTTTATGATTTCAGTTTAAAGGACAAGCAAGGCAAAGATGTTAGTCTTGCGCAGTACAAAGGAAAGGTTCTGCTTATTGTCAACACTGCCACAGGTTGCGGATTCACTCCACAGTATGAGGATCTGGAGGCGATGTACCATCGCTTGAAGGATCAGGGACTTGAGATTCTTGACATTCCTTGCAATCAGTTCGGGCACCAGGCACCAGGCTCCGATGAGGAAATAAAAGAATTTTGTACGGTCAAGTTCGGTGCGGACTTTCCACAGTTTAAGAAGAGTGACGTGAATGGGGCCAATGAGCTGCCACTTTACACATGGCTAAAGGAACAGAAGGGCTGTAAGGGCGGATATGACGAGAAGCTCGCCGCTGTCATGGAGAAGCTCTACAACGAAGCCAACGCAGAGCCGCGCAAGAAAGATGATATTCAGTGGAACTTCACGAAGTTCTTGGTCGATCGCAATGGAAAAGTTATAGAACGCTTTGAACCTACAACCGATATGAAGCAGGTGGAAAAGCAAGTAGAGGATGCGTTGAAATAATACGGATGCTAATATAAAATACAATTCATTATGGAAAAAGTAGAAAGTACAAGCTTATACCAATTGAGCTATTCAGAGTATAAGACATATCTTATATCAGCTCTGTTCGTTGCAGGCAATATCATTTTGCCTCAGTTGTGCCACCTTGTTCCACAAGGCGGACTCATTTTCCTCCCTATATATTTCTTCACTTTGTTCGGGGCGTACAAGTATGGATATACGGTCGGACTGTTGACTGCAGTATGCTCGCCGTTGATCAACAACCTTTTGTTCGGGATGCCTCCTACAGGCATGCTTGCGGCAATACTTACAAAAAGCATTGTCCTTGCCTTGGCCGCCGGTTTTGTCGCACAACATTTCCGTAAGGCCACAATCGCCTATATCGCACTCGCTGTCGTCGCATACCAAGTCGTCGGCTCATTAGCGGAGTGGGTTATCACGGGCAGTTTGTCATCCGCCTTGCAGGATGTTCGTTTGGGCATACCAGGTATATTGCTGCAAGTAGTGGGTGTTTGGGCATTGTTGAAAGTGACGAGCAGGAATAATGCCGCTGAATAAACTCATAGACATACTGCATAGCGAGAATTGTTCCCTTGTACTCGAAGACGCGCAAGGGAACATTCGTTTGTTCTGGAAGAAAGGCGTGCGCGATCTTGAGGACCTCCTGAACGAAGAGCCGGAAACACTTCGCGGGGCGGTCATAGCCGACAAGGTCGTTGGCAAGGCCGCGGCTGGAATGATGGCGTTCGGCGGTGTGGCTGAAGTCTACGCCGAAGTGCTGAGCAAGAAGGCCGTGACTTTGTTGGACGATAACGGCGTTAGCTACTCATACGGTGTACTTGCAGACCAGATAATAATAAAAGAAGGAGACGACCGTTGCCCTCTTGAACGTATTGTGGAACCTGCGCAATCGGCGGTAGAGATAGTGGAGTTGTTGCGGCGGCACTTTGAGGAGATGCAAGGCAAAGTTTGAGGAAAGTACACGGCTGTTCCGGTCAGACATAGGATCAAGAAATATAATTGCATGAAAAGAGTATTAATATATGTGTTGATATATTGCTGCGCGCTCGCAGCGTCGGCCGACATACCGCCAAGAGACAGGCGCATTGGCAAGCAAGGAGAGGCGTGTCTTTTAGCTGGTGGCTCCCTTACCGACAGCAAGCGGGAAAGCGGTTGGATAATGGATGCCGCCTACGACAATGGTATGCCTCCAAGTGGATTCAGTGGCGAAGGCGCGGCAAGAAGGGTGGGCAGTCAGGCTGCTGCCCCGTTGAAGTCTATAGGCAGTCCGCACATCCCAGTGGTGTTGGTACAGTTTTCCGACCTCAAATTCTCAGTTGCCAATGCGGAGCCTGCGGTCAACAATTACTACAATAAGTTTTGCAATGGCAATATGGACGGCACACGCTATTCAGCGACAAGAAACTATGGATCTGTTCGAGACTATTTCGTGGAGCAAAGCGACAGCGCGTTCCTCCCTGAATTTGAAATTATCGGACCCGTCACTCTCGACAGCGCCTATGCGTATTACGGACGCAATAGCGGCGCAAGGCGTGACGTGAACATTTCCGCTTTTTTCAACCAGTCAGTGGTCAAAGCAAAGACCTTGTATGCTGATTGGGACAAGTTCGACAATGATGGTGATGGTTCGGTTGACATGGTGTTCTTTATTTATGCAGGGGAAGGCGAGAACGCACAAACCGACCCTAATACGATTTGGCCAAAAGAGATGCTTACGTCGGCCGTTATCAGCGGAACGAGAATCTCGTGTTACGCGGCGTGCAACGAACTCTACGGAGGCGAGGCGGACGGAATAGGGGTGATGTGCCATGAGATGAGTCATGCACTGGGACTGCCAGACCTTTATGATACGGCAAATGACAACTACGGATTGGACTATTGGGACTTGATGGATGCCGGTTGCTATTGTGACGACGCCTTTTATCCTTGCGGCTATAGTGGCTACGAGAAGGATTTTATGGGATGGAGGCAACTGGAACAGCTGGAATATAATAAGGAGTATGCGTTGCGACTGCTGCCGATGAGCGAGGGAGGCTGCGGCTACAAGATAGTAAACTCAGAAAATCCGAATGAGTATTATGTACTTGAGAATCGTCAAAATACAGGATGGGACACTTATATTGCCCGTGGCACGAAAGACTCGAAGCGTCATGGAATGCTTGTGATGCATGTTGACTATCTGCCGAGCCGTTGGAAAAGCAACATCGTGAATGTGAGTCACACTCATCAATACCTTACTATTGTGCCGGCGGACGACGAGCTTTTGTCGTATATGGTTGTAGACACCGACAGCGATTATGCCAAGTGGGTGGCTTCTGCCCAGGGCGACCCGTTCCCGGGACTGACAGGAAGGACCGCCTTGTTCTCAAACGAGCAGCCTGTATACACAGAGTCTGGCTATTTGCATCAGCCAATAACAAACATCGTCGAGCACGAGGACGGAACAGTAACTCTTTCTGTATGCAAGTTCGCCGATGTGGATGGCGATGGCAGTGCCGACACGCAAGACGTGTTGAACATATACGACTACATAAAGAATACGACCATGCGGCGGGCGTACGTACCGCAGGACACGAACGCGGACGGCGTTGTCGATACGCAAGACGCATTGGGGGTGTACGAGTACATACAGAATGAGTGAAAACAGACCGCGCGAGGCAAATAAATGAGGCAAACGGAACGCGAAGAAAAAAAATATCTAAAATATTTTGTGGTTTGAAAGTTTACCACTATATTTGCAGTGAAGAATACAAGAACCAAAACATAGCGGGGATTAAGGATCGATTGGGATACTCATCAAATTATATTGAAAAACCGAGAATGTTTTGTGTATCGATGGCGGGCCACGCCCTGTGAAGGGTAACCTTAGAGTCGGTGGATTACAAAGATGCGCAAACCCTCAAATCTTATTAACTCGGAGTTTCATCACATCTCCTCCCCGCTATTTTTATTGTCTTATAATTTATGACGATAAGACATGCTCGCATTGCCAATAATCAGAGATTTCAGTAGTTAATAGGGAATTTCCTATATTTTTTAGGGATTTGTTTCGGTTTGTTTGAGTTCAAAAGATTATCTTTGCAATGTGAATTATTAGATGTCAGACACATTAAATCAAAAGGGTATGAACTATAAGTTGTTTTTTACATTAGCTTTGGCACTGTTCACTACTTTCACAGTGCAGGCACAAGATGATGATGACCTTTACTTCACTCCAGAGAAGAAAAGTCGCACCACGAGTACAGCAAGTACCCGCCAGTCGAATACAAACTATCGTTATTCAAGGAATGGTACGACAACAACTTCGGAGGCTCCCTCTATCGAAGTGTACAACAATAACAGCAGGAGTGACGATGAGTACAATCGCCGTTACAGCAACTATGGAGGCTCATGGCAGACAGACGGCGGATCGGACTCACTGTACGCTGACTCTTTAGCTGGTGAAGTGGAATCAGTAAGCTCGTCACAAGATGACTATGACATGGACGATCCGGAGAACGATTACACTTATTCCCGCAGGATTCTCATATTTCATAGCCCGCGCTTCGGCTTCGCGCTGAGTAGTCCGTATTATTGGGACTTGGTGTACGATTGGGGCGTATATGATTATCTTTATGACCCGTACTATGACTACTTCTATGATCCTTTCTATTGGTCATGGGGCTGGGGCTATGGATGGGCATGGCGGCCTTGGGACGCATGGTATGGCCCGATATGGGGCTGGGGCTATGCTCCTCATGGATGGCATGATTGGGGCTTCGGTCCGATGTGGCATGGCGGTCATGGTCCAGGTTTCAGATACACTGGCAGAGGTTTCGGACCGGGACGGTTTGCAGACAACCGTTTCATAGCGCGTTCGAACAACAGTGCGGCTTCCCGTGCCTTTAATTCTGCAAATGGAACACGCAACATAGCGACGGCGGCTACCAGGACAATCAACACGCGGAATAATGGAAGAACTGGAACATTGACCACACGCGCTACTTCGCAAGACAGGAATCGCAACTCTCGCAGCTTTACCAACGACGGCGTACGTTACAACACGCGTGAGAGCAGTACGAGGACGACCGTAAACAACACACGCGACAACCGATACACCACTAACACTCGTACGGGTGTGACTACACGCCAAATTCAGAATACACGCAACGGGCAGAGCAACACAAGGGTTGTGAACACACGTGAGAACAATTCCCGCAACACAACTGTCAACTCGCGCTCTACCACAACAAACACCAATACCACGCGTTCTGTTTCTACACCAACCAGAAGTACGTCGACTTACACCAACACCCGTAGTTCAAGCGGCTTTAGTGGCGGCAGCTTCGGCGGAGGTGGCAGATCAGGCGGCAGCTTCGGTGGAGGCGGAGGCTCACGTGGCGGTGGCACAGGCCGCCGATAGACGACATACATAATTACGAAATAATAAACCCTATAAAAGTGAATATTATGAAGGGAAAGATATATGTTCTTGCTTCTGCAATAGCAGTTTGCGGACAAGTTTATGCACAGGACTCGTATGACGCGGCCAACTTCGCGACAAACGACCTTAACGGAACTGCGCGATATGTAGGAATGGGTGGCGCCTTGGGCGCGCTTGGAGGTGACATATCTGTCATGAGTTCCAATCCGGCCGGTACGGCGATGTTCAGAAAGGCTGACGCGTCTTTCACGTTCAGCGCGGTAGTTGGCGATAATGGTGTTTTAGGTCATGACGGAACACGCATGTCGATTGATAACGGTGGCGCTGTATTCGCATGGAAGCTTGACGACGCGGGCTCTCTCAAATATGTGAATTTCGGTGTCAACTACATTAAGAACAAAAACTTCTTGTACAACCAAAACGATCATGTGGAGAACCTTAACGGCGTTTATTCGCAAACTTATCAGATTGCAGGCATGGCAAACAATGCTTGGAATGCGGGGGCTTTTGATGACAATAACTATTTTGCCGGAGCCTTGCCGACAATGTCCACACAAATAGGCAACCAGACCAACAACGGGTTGCTGTTGGAGAACTACTCGGACGACGGCAGTGAGTTCTATGGATATGACGGAGTCGCAGCCCAAGACGCGGCAATCCGCAAGTCCACTTACGGAGGCATAGACCAGGCGGACATCAACTTGTCTTTCAATTTTGAGGATAAGTTCTTCGCAGGTTTGTCGGTCGGAGTGTATGACATTAATTTCAACCGTGAGAGTTTCTATGAGGAACTGGGTACCGACAACAACGCTTACGACTTCAGCAACTGGTATTTGACTGACGGCTCGGGTTTTGATGTAAAGCTTGGTTTCATCTGCCGTCCTTTCGACAACTCGCCTTTCCGCTTCGGTTTGATGGTGCATACCCCTACATGGTATAAGATGACCGACTCAAATGGCTCGACTTTGTACTTGAACGACGCATATTTGAGTCAGGTGAATTACGACCCGTATGATTATGATTACCGTACGCCGTGGAAGTTCGGGGCGAGCCTTGGATATACTGTCGGCAATTATTTCGCTATCGGAGCCGAGTATGAGTTCCAGGATCTTGCGTCAGGGCATTACTCAATCGACGGTCACGAGACCATGTATTTGCGTCAGGCGAACAGGTATATAAAGGACAACTTGCGTACACAGCATACATTCAAAGTGGGGATGGAAGTCAAGCCGAGCAATTCATTCAGCATACGTTGCGGTTACAATTTCGTTTCCTCACCATTCCAAAAGTCCGCTTTCAAGTATCTTGACTACGACAGCCCTCTTACGGAGACCGACTATACCAACTGGAAGGAAACCAACCGCATCACTTTCGGATTGGGGTACAGATATAAAGGCGGATATGTTGACTTGGCGTACCAATATTCTACTACCAAGGGAGATTTCTATGGCTTCTATGACAGAGTGGAGAATATGGGACAAATCCAACCGACAAAGATAAACAACGACAGGAACCAGATAATGTGTACTGTCGGATTTAGATTTTGAGCATTAAATTCTATTGAACATATATGTTTGACGGCTGGCCGGGGTTTCCCTGGTCAGTCTTTTATTTTCTGCCTGTATGAGTTCCAACGCTCCATTATGGAAACCACATAGTTGTATGTCTCTGTTCCACGCATGAAGCCATACCTTACGTTTGAGTCATTGAAGTACTCGGGCTGACTAAGCCGCAGAACATACATGTCGACGCTTCCTGTCCAGCGGTCGGGGTCGTTCCCGTGTTTTGAGGCGAGGGAACGTGCGTCGTCGATATGACCAGCACCGCCATTGTATGCCGCGAGAATGAACTTGATTCGCTCGTTCGGGTTGCGCACCTGCGCGTAGTGCCTGTCAAGATTGGATATGAGGCGGACCGCTCCACGTATGTTGGCCTCAGGGTCGAAGGCGGACGCTACGCTTACCCCGACACTTCGTGCCGTTTGTGGCATTAATTGCATGAGTCCGAGGGCTCCCATATACGAGACAGCCTCATGGTCGAATCCGCTTTCTTGATAGGCTTGTGCGGCAAGCAACCGCCAGTCCCAGCCACATGTTGATGAATATCTCTTGAACAGGTGGTCGTATTGTGATATCTCTCCCTTGGCCAAGTTGAGTATCGGGCTATACGTGTGGCGGCGTGTTGGGTAAACACGTCCTTTGTCGTCGGTCACCTTGATAGTAGTCATGGCAAGGAACTCGTCGTGGTTGTCCTCCATCCATTTATTGAGTGACTCGGCAAGATGAGGCTTGTCCTTGTCTACGAGCCATGCTATTGGGTGTAGGCTGTCGATGAATTGCGTAAGTTCTTTGCGACCGCACAGGTAGAAGTCGGATGCCAGACTGTCATCGGGACTCATGCCATAGGCTATAATGTCTCCATCGCCTGAGAGCAGTCGCTCCTTCAGTTCCGCGGCGTTGTGCATGACGTCGACCCTCAGTTGGCATCCGATGCTTCGCGCGTATTTGTCGGCAAGCATGTATTGCGTACCATATCCTTCGCCATAATACTCAAAATAACTCTTCTCACCATACAATGTCAGTATGATGAGCTCCCCGTTTTGTTGTATGGTTTCAAGGTCGAAGCCGCTGTCCGCCCCTGGAGTATTGAACACGCCGAGCCGCGGGGGTTGTTCGTGTTTGCATCCGCCGGTCGCTACCAAGGTGGAAAGCAGAACTATTGCCGCAGTGCATTTGAATCTGTCATATACCATCACAATCGTGATTTGAGAGTGTAAAAGTAGCAAAAAATAAAAAACGGTGTTTTATGTTGGCACAATTATTTGTAAATTTGCATGACGCAACAGTTTACAATATACCAACTACAGATGTAATGAGTACAAACACTATAAAACAGATACCTACATTGAAGGGCGTTCTTGCCTTGTCACCTCTCTTGCTTTTCATTTGCCTCTACCTTGTGACGAGTATCATACTTGACGACTTCTATAAAGTCCCTATTACTGTCGCCTTCCTTATTTCGGCAATCTACGCGGTGGCAATTACGAAAGGCGGTATAAACAAGAGGATAGAAGTGTTCTCTAAGAGCGCAGGCAGCAAGAACATGATGCTCATGTTGTGGATATTCCTGCTTGCAGGAGCTTTCGCATCATCGGCAAAGAGCATGGGAGCTGTTGATGCCACCGTGAACCTGACACTCACGTATCTTCCGCATTCCCTCATTCTCGCAGGCATCTTCATCGCGTCGTGTTTCATATCCTTGGCAATAGGAACATCAGTTGGAACGATTGCCGCACTTACGCCTGTGGCTGTGGGCATAGCCGCCCAAGCTCATATCAGCGTACCCTTCATGTTGGGCATAGTTGTCGGAGGAGCTTTCTTCGGCGACAACCTCTCGTTCATCAGTGATACCACGATAGTGGCCACGCAGACCCAACAATGCAGGATGAGTGACAAGTTCAGGGTCAACTCGCGTATCGTGATTCCAATCGCGCTCGTAATGCTGCTTATATATGGTTTCATGGGGAGGGACATTCCCGCACCATCCAATATAGGTGAGGTGGATTTCGTGAAGGTTATACCTTATATTATAGTGATAGTTACGGCAGTGTTCGGCGTGAACGTGCTTCTCGTCCTTACACTGGGCATTGTGATTTCGGGATGCATCGGCATGGCAGAAGGCAAATACGATTTGTTCGGATGGTTCACAAGTATAGCTGACGGTATGATGGGGATGAGTGAACTGATTATAGTTACTCTGCTTGCGAGTGGCATGCTTGCCATGATAAGGTATAACGGAGGCATAGACTTCATCATCTCGAAACTGACGAAGGGAATTCATGGCAAACGCGGCGCGGAGTTTTGCATAGCCGCATTGGTCTGTCTTGTGAACGTATGTACGGCAAACAACACCGTAGCCATCATCACGACTGGCTCTATCGCCCGTGACATATCACTTCGCTACAACATTGACAAGCGGAAGGCCGCAAGCATTCTCGACACTGTTTCGTGTTTTACGCAAGGCCTGCTTCCTTACGGCGCACAAGTGCTTATCGCAACAGGACTTGCAAATGAGGAACTTAAAAAGGTGCTGTTAGCTACACAGACTTCTGTTGCCAATGTGTCGCCCGTTGATATAGTGGAGTATACCTATTATCCAATGGCTCTTGGCATAGCAGTCATATTGTGCATCCTCTTCCGCTATCCGAGGAAGTACTCATAAAGCTCACCTTAAGTTCTTCGTTACGGTATCTCCTCGTTTCTCGATGTAGATGCCGCGGAATGTAGCGGCTTTGCTGATGCGGCGGCCATTCAAATCGTAGTATTCTGGTGTGGCGGACGATTCGTCATCATCTGTAACGCCATGGATGGCATTTGGTGTAGTAGAATTGGTGATGGCGTCACGTAGAGTGATGTAAGCGGCATATACCTCTTCCCAAGTGTTAGTCTCAGACAGTCTGGTAGCAGCCGAAATGGCTGTTTCTAAAGTCTTGTCTGAAGTGTTGCCTTTGACCTTTGCTGCGGATGTGATGTCGGACAGCAGACTTAGTAGGGCGGACTTGGTTTTCAGTGCCGTCACGTCAATCAGGCGGAAGTTGTCGAATCCTGAGAATGACTCTGTACCATTCGTTAGTTTTTTGGCACAGAAGCCGATGCTGAGCGTTTCGTAGCCATTGAGGGTAAAGGGCAGTTTCTGTGTTTGCCACGTTGCGGCTGACGTTGTTACTGATAGGGATTGGGCGGTTGATTGCTGGGGAGCAGCCAGAAGCTGACTGCTGCCTGTCCCTCCCGAATACCACACTTCGGCTATCAGCTCGTAGGCTCCAGGAGGCAGCACGTTCAGAGACTGACTGAATCCGATGGACGAAGTTCCCCACTTTTGCCGGATGAGATATGTTTGACTTCCCATTTGTTCCGAACGTGCGTCGAGTGGGGTGGTGAAGAGATTTCCGTAGAGGTCGGTTGGTCCCAGGACGCTCATGTCGTTCTCATTGCCACTTTGGTAGTTGGTGATCCAACCTTCCGGCACGTAAATCGCACGGTCAGACGACACGCCTGAGTTTTCCAATACTTTGTAAGAAGCTTCAAACCCGGGATTTGCAATTGAGTCGGTGTGGTCAATTATAAGTGTACTATCACCTTCGTGTACCTCATAGCCCTGCAAGGCGGACAGTTCGTTTTGTGTAAGTGCTATGTTGTAAAGGCGGAAGTTGTCAATCGTCCCGATATAGTCGGCATTGTCTGTGTTGTCTTGCCACCATTGTGTGCGCGCTATGTAGTTGCGTGAATCCGTTCCGTTAGCTGCCAGTTGGTATGGTTCACTCATGTTGTTTGTCCCACTTGCCACGACTTCGCCGTCAATGTAGATGGTTGTCAGATGGTCGGCGGCGTTGAATGTCACGGCTACATTGTAAGTAGTACCGGCCGTCAATGCTGTTGAGGAGGTAACTAACGTGGTCGTTCCGCCGTTGATTTTGATTCCTGCCGAAAGAGCGTTGGCACGGAGGAAGAAACTGTTTGACGCACCTACGCCGAAGTCGTAGAACCGTGGCAACTTATCCAAACTCTTGGGCGTGGCTTGCAGCAGTACTGTATAGCTGCGCAAGCTGTCGATTAGGTGTGAAGGTGCCAAGGCGTATCCATTCGTGCTGAATCCTGTGGTTGTGTTCGTCGTCGTATTCAGGGTTCCGTCGATGGTCGCCTTTCCCATTACGGCCAGGTCACGTCCGTTTCCGCTCAAGTCTCTTACTTGTGTGACACCATCCTGTTCGTAGGTTTCGTTTGTTTCGAAGTCGTAACTAAGCATCAGATTGTTTTTGATGTCACGCGGCAGTACCGTGGTTTGGAAGGTAAGCGTGTCCGTCCCGCTCACTGCTGTTAAAGTCACGTCTGTCGCGGTTGGAGGAAAGTGGTCGATGCCGTCACTTCCCAATACCTGTTCATTGCTCGATGTCCATGTGACGACGGCTCCCGAACTGATGCTTGTAGGCAGGACAACGTCTGTGGAAATTTGACCCGGAACACTTATTTGCGACAGCCCGCTCTGCACTACGAGCCGGCGTACTTCATCTTGCGAGAGTGCGCGATTGTAGATGGAGTAGCTACCCATGCTTCCTGTGAATCCCCCTACCGACACATCGCCTAAAACAAGACCTCCGGCATCAACAATCATTTCGATGAGGTGGTTGCGATAGATGGTGAGTCGGCTGCCGTCGTAAGTTAGTGTCAGACAAGGTTGTGTGATAGGGCAGTTGTAGTAGGTCGAAGGTGTGTCCGCTGTATACAATTGCGTGGCACTTGTATATGTGGTGCCATTCACTGTCGCGTAGATATAGTGGTTCGCATTGAGACCAAATGTGAGATTTGAACCGATGTGAAGCAACTCTCCACTGTATGGGTTGACAGCTATTGTGGGAGAGATGCTGACGGTGAATGCCCCGTCGCTCGTTCCTTCCAGCAATTCCACTTGTTGGCTTTCTGCCATGACCTGGTTGTTCATGGTTCCCGTTTTCAACTGTCCGTTGGTCAAGTCGACGGCTTCTTCTGGAAGCTTCCAATATGAGCGCAACTCTGTGGGGTACGTCTTGTACCAATATGTATAGTCACCGTACATCCAGCAGAGACGCAGAGGCGATTGTGCCGACCCTGGCAGCATGAACGGACGCACATTATTCTTCAAGGAGTTTTTTGTCAGTTGTTTTTTGTCAGTGATATTACCCGCATCGTCTAACACGTATTTCCATAGTTCATACACATTCGCACCCGATGCATTTGCGGTTGGCAGCGATACATATACATTGTTGACTGTATCTGGGTCGATAGCCAACCCAGATGAATAGCACAGCTCCCTGTTCTGTCCATGGAACGAACCGCCTCCGTTTCCTATGTCGGTAAGTCTCCATGCGCTGCCTGTCCAGCGTGCGTAGTAGAACTCATGACTCGTTTTCGCATTATTGATACGTACCATTGCCACTACTGGATTGTCATCGCCGTCTGTTGCGATCTGCCAAATCCAGTCACGGTAGTTGCTCGGAGCGTCCACTACCGTTAGCGGATAGCTGTTCTTGTAGTCTGATGTCTTGTAAATGTAGAAAGGACCGTTGCCTATGACTGACAGCTGGTTGCCCTTTACGTCCCTAAGAATCGGACCTTCCGTTCCACTTGCATTGATGTCAATGGTGTTGAAGTACACCCAGTTCGGGTATTCATTGTCTGGATGTCCTGTTGTGTAGGTCAGGTAAATTATGTCTTTCCCGTTGCTTTGGTATTTCACATAAGGACGGGCGGCTGTACTCTGAACGATTTGCTTAGGTCCGAAATCAAAAGAGCAGTCATCGTTTTCGTCAGGCATTGTGAGCCGTCCGATGGTAGGATGCCAGTTGATACCACGCCAGCACAGATAAATGTGAGTAGGATCATCACTCAGAATGAATGGCGAAGGATATGTCGTGTTGTTCGCTACGGTGATGATTTTCTCTTCGCCCAGCTGTGTGATGTCGTAGGCATTTACGGAGATTCGATAGTAGAAACGTGGTTCGGCGGTATGTTCCATGTAGAAAATCATAACGCGTCCGTCGGGCAGCACGAGGAACGTAGGGTTGTTGTGGTCATCGGGCTGGAAGTTGCTCCTCACAAGCACTTCGTTCTTGCGTCCTGTCACAAAGTCCACCTGCATAGCCTTGATATTGCCATGAACGTCGATATAGCCAATCCATGATACGTTCACTTTTGCAACGGCATCTTCATAGTGGGTTGCACGCGGGTCGGCAAACCAACACCATGCGCCTTCACGCGCCACTTCATAACCGCTGAATGTCTCTTGAGCCGTAATGTGGCTCGCACAGAGTGTCAATAACAAGAGCACGAAGCTCCATCTTTTGGTAATTGTAATCATCATGTCTTATGGTTTAGTTAGTTCAATATTATATAATGTAATAAGGCTGCCTTTGATTGCCAACGGCTACTTATGTCTGCTTACGTTGCAAAGATAAACATAAAATCTGAAAAGACAACTCCTTTCATCTGATTTTTATTACTCGCCATGTCTATGTTTCAACATCTAAAGATATTAAAACAATATAAAGTTGCGGTACTTATTGTAAAAAAACAATAAAACGCTGTCGCTTTGTTTTGTGGGGGTACGATTATTTTTTAAATTTGCACGCTGAAAGCAGTCGGACGGTTTGTCGCTGACATAATAAATGGCAGAGGAAAGTCCGGGCAGCACAGAGCATTCCACTTCCTAATATAGAAGCGATCCGCGAGGGTCGAGTAATGCAGAAGAAAACAACCGCCCGTAAGGGCAAGGGTGAGAAGGCGGGGTAAGAGCCCGCCAGCGGCGTGGTGACACGTCCGGCTGTGCATCTTGGAAGCTGCAAGTTCATGTATAGTAGCGTTTGAGGATTGCTCGTCCGAGCTACAGGGTAGAACGCTTACCGCAAGGTAGAGTCGGCATGGTGACATCCGATCAAGATAAATGACAGACAATCAGGCATTGCCTGATGACAGAACCCGGCTTATAGGCTGGCTGCTTTCTTTTTATTGATAAAACACGACGCATGAGATGTTCAATAATGAGTAATTCCCAAAGTGGTGTTGGTTAAACTATATAAAACAAATAAAGTCCAAGAATAAGCATTTTACCTCTTAAAGCCATGGGCGGGATGATGAGCCGGCGTGGCTGAAACGTGAGATGAAAATAATTTGTATTCAACATATATGAGAAAACTGATTTTATTACTCCTCGGAGGTCTCATGGCAAGCACCGGCTTGCTTGCCCAAAAGCAATGGACTCTCCAGGAATGCATTGATTACGCTTTGGCTAACAACATACAAATCAACCAAAGCCGAATCACGAGAGCACAAAACCAACTTGATGTTCACCAGTCTAAGGCGGCGTTGTTCCCATCATTGTCTTTCAGCACAAATCAAAACGGTTCGTGGCGTCCGTTCAGTGAGTCAACGGTCAACCTCTCAAACGGAACTATGACTACCACGCGTAATACCACAAGCTACAATGGCAGTTACGGACTTAATGCGAACATGACTCTTTGGAATGGCGGACGCAATACTAAGAACATCAAGCAGAGTGAGTTGACACGCGACATGTCGGAGCTTGACATACAGAAGAGCGAGAACTCGATTCAAGAGCAGATAGCCCAGCTCTTTGTTCAAATACTGTACGAAACCGAAGCAGTGCAAGTTAACGAGGAGATTCTCAAAGGCTCTATACAGCAGCGCGACCGCGCCAAGGTGATGGTCGAGGTAGGAAGCCTTGCAAAGGTCGACCTCGCGCAATTAGAGGCACAGGTGTCACAGGATCAGTACAACGTGGTTAACACGAAGGCGCAACTTGAAAACTATAAGCTTCAATTGAAGCAGTTGCTTGAGATTGTAGGTCCTGAGGATTTCGACATATCGACTACTAATGTTTCTGATGCGGCGGTACTCGCTGCAATTCCCGATCGTGTGGACGTGTACAATATGGCCCTTACATTCCGCCCTGAGATACAAAGCAGCCGCCTCAATATAGAATCGAGCAAACTTGCCGTTGACATAGCGAAGGCTGGTTATTTGCCGACACTGAGCCTTAGTCTCAGCGTGGGTACCAACAACTCCAGCGGACTTAATACGTCGTTCTTCAAGCAAGTGAAGAACAACATGAGCAACTCGCTCGGCATCTCACTGTCTATTCCAATATTCGACCAGAAGTCGAACCTGACCAGCGTGAGGAAGGCGAAACTCTCATATATCAACAGCAACCTGCAACTGAAGGATGCGGAGAACACACTCTATAGCACAATCGAGAACTACTGGCTGAACGCCACCACGTCGCAACAGCAATACATATACGCAAAGGCTAATGTGGAGAGTATGCAGGAGAGCTTCGACCTTGTCAGCGAGCAGTTCCGCCTCGGACTTAAGAACATTATCGAGTTGACCACTGGCAAGAACAACCTCTTGCAGGCTGAACAGCAGCTGCTACAGTCAAAATACACCACACTCTACAACATGGCTATGTTGAGATTCTACCAAGGAAACAAAATCGAACTATAGTAAAAAAATAAAAAGCATTATATATGAACAAGACCTTTTTCAGTGCCGCCGCTATTGCCGCACTCACATTATCAACTCTTGTCGCTTGCTCTGACGGGGCTAACGTGACTTACCAGACCGAGCAGGTTTCGAAACAAGACCTCTCGACAAGTATAACCGCCACCGGGTCGATTGAACCTGTCACCCAAGTTGAGGTGGGTACTCAGGTTTCAGGTATAATCGACAAAATATATGTCGACTATAACAGCGTGGTGCACAAGGGCGACATTATCGCCGAACTTGACAAGACCAACCTGCTCAGCGAGTTGGCGTCGGCTAAAAGCACCCTTTCAAACTATCAAAGCAATCTTAGCTACCAGACAGCGAACTACAACCGCTACAAGACCCTTTACAATAAAGGACTTGTGAGTGCGGACGAGTATGAAAGCGCGCGCCTGTCGTATGAGCAGGCCGTACAACAAGTGGCAGTTCAGCAGCAGAACGTGCAGAAGGCGCAAACAAACCTTGGATATGCTACTATCACGTCACCTATCGACGGTGTAGTCCTCTCACGCGAGGTTGAGGAAGGGCAGACCGTGGCATCGGCAATGACTACTCCGACCCTTTTCATCATAGCGCAAGACCTGACCGACATGCGTGTTATCGCCGACATTGACGAAGCCGACATAGGAGGAGTGGAGGACGGACAGCATGTCACTTTCACTGTCGACGCCTTCCCTGACGATGTGTTCGAGGGACGGGTGACACAGGTACGCCAAAACGCCACAACGGAAAGCAATGTCGTCACATACGAGGTCGTCATATCGGCTCCTAACGAGTCGCTCAAACTGAAGCCTGGGCTTACTGCCAACGTGACTATCTACACAATGGAGTTGCACGATGTCTTGGCTGTGCCTTCGAAGGCATTGCGCTTCACGCCAAACGAACTGCTCTTGAAAGACGACGAGAAGGTGATCGATTGCGACGGGGATAATAAGGTTTGGGTGCGTGACGGCAAGAACTTCAAAGCCATCCCTGTGGAGATTGGCAATACTAACGGAACATACACCGAGGTTAAATCAGGAGTGAAAGAAGGCACGGAAGTCATTACCGAATTCGAACTGAATGAGACTGAGACCGAAGAGGAGACAACGACAAGCAATCCGTTCATGCCAGGACCAAGAAACAACAACAAGAACCAAAAGTCGGGTAGCTCAAGCAGCGGCAGCAAGTCAAGCGGCTCGACTACCAGTAAATCAAAGTAACCGGAATGGAAGTAAATAAAGATAAGGTAGTAATAGAACTGCAAAACGTCAAACGATATTTCCAGGTCGGTTCAGAGACAGTCAAGGCATTGAGAGGCGTCTCGTTTAAGATTTACGAGGGAGAGTTCGTGACGATACAAGGCACTTCCGGCTCGGGAAAGTCCACGCTGCTCAACCAGCTGGGATGTCTCGATACGCCTACGTCGGGTGAGTATTTCCTCGACGGAGTGCCGGTAAGGAAAATGTCGAAGAACCAGCGCGCTCACTTGCGTAACAAGAAGATCGGCTTCGTGTTCCAAAACTACAACCTCCTGCCAAACACCACGGCGGTTGAAAACGTGGAACTGCCGCTGATGTACAACAGCAAGTACAATGCCGCGCAACGCAGGGCGGCCGCAGTGAAGGCTTTGGAAGCGGTCGGACTCGGCGACAGGCTCTACCATAAGTCAAACCAAATGTCGGGAGGTCAGATGCAGAGAGTTGCCATAGCGCGGGCCCTTGTCAACGACCCTGCAGTGTTACTTGCCGATGAGGCGACGGGTAACCTTGACACACGCACGTCGTTCGAGATGCTCGTATTGTTCCAGCAACTCTACAAGGAAGGACATACCATTATTTTCGTCACTCACAACCCGGAGATAGCCGAGTACGCTTCACGCAATATCAACTTGCGTGACGGAAAAATACGTGAGGACACAATTAACAAGAATATCAAATCGGCGGCCGAGACTCTCGCCTCACTGCCTAAACCACAAGATGATTAAATATGAACGTACTGAACTTAATTAAGGTGTCGTTGCGCGCTGTGGCAAGCAACAAGATGCGATCGTTCCTGAGCATGCTTGGTATAATCATCGGTGTGGCGGCGGTTATAGCGATGATGAGTATCGGACAGGGATCGAAGGAAAGCATACGCAAGGAACTTTCCACAATGGGTACGAACTTGCTGACCATCCGTCCGGGAGCGGAGCGTCGTGGAGGTGTCAGACTCGACCCTTCGGATATGCAAACATTGAAGATTGCCGATTATGAGACAATCATGCAAGAGAAAAAGTATGTAACCAACGTCTCGCCCGAAGTCACCGCAAGCGGACAGGTTGTCTATGGCAACAATAACACACAGACTACGGTCTATGGGGAGACTCCCGAGTATCTCGACATCAAGCAATGGGTGGTTGAAGAAGGCGAATGCTTTACGGAGGAGGACATTAAGAAGTCGGCAAAAGTATGCGTGGTTGGTAAGACCATTGTTGACGAGCTGTTCGGAGAAGGGGCAGACCCTGTGGGAAAGAATATCCGTTTCAAGTCGATACCGATGAAGATTGTCGGAGTGCTTAAGTCGAAAGGATATAACAACTGGGGTATGGACCAGGACAATGTCATTATAGCTCCTTACACTTGCGTGATGAAGCGTATTGCCGCACAAACCTATTTCAATTCTATAGTATGCTCAGCCATTACTGAGGAGTTGTCGGACAACGCCATAGAGGAACTTACTGGAATCCTGCGCCGCACACATAAGATTAAAGATGGCGATGAGGATGACTTTACGATACGTTCGCAGGCTGAAATGATGGAGACGATGTCGAGCACGATGGATACGGTAACGCTTATTCTCGGCATTGCGGCGGGCTTCTCGCTTCTTATCGCAGGTATAGGCATCATGAACATCATGCTTGTATCAGTCACTGAACGCACGAAGGAGATAGGCCTGCGTATGGCTGTAGGAGCAACGGGCTTTGTGATAAGCATACAATTCTTGATCGAGTCGATCATCATCAGTGTCACCGGAGGCGTCTTCGGAGTCCTTTTGGGCATTGGAGCGTCAGAATGGATTCTTCCGTTGTTCGGAATGCCGAGTACTGTGCCGTCGTGGTCAATTTTCCTCTCATTCGGCGTGTGCGTAGTCATCGGAGTACTCTTTGGATACATACCGGCGCGTAAGGCTGCCAACATGGACCCTATAGAGGCAATCAGACATGAATAACGAACAAAGAAACATGTGTTCCTCGAAAAAAATAACAAGACAAGATGAAGAAAAGTTTAGGAGTAAAAACAGTTATCACTCCCTTGCCAGTGCTGATCATCGGTACGTATGATGAGGCGGGAGTGCCAAATGCCATGAATGTGGCATGGGGAGGACAGTGCGGACCAAAGCATATAGCACTGAATCTAAGTCAGCACAAGACTACGAAGAACATGGAGCTGAAGAAGGCGTTTACTGTGGCCTTCGCCACTAAAAGCCAGGTAGTGCCATCCGACTACGTGGGTATCGTGTCGGGCAATCATGAACCCGACAAGATAAAGAAAGCCGGTTGGACTGTTTCCAAGGCGGAGAAAGTCGACGCGCCGGTTTTCGACCAGCTGCCACTGACTCTTGAGTGCAAGATCATCGAGATGGAGAAAACATCGGTGGGAGAGTTGCGGGTTGTAGGCGAGGTTGTCAATACGCTGGCAGACGAAAGCATCCTCACAGACGGCAAGGTCGACCTGGGCAAGCTTGAGCCAATATCGTTTGATTCCGCCCTGAACGAGTACCGCGTTCTTGGTGAGAAGGTGGGCGACGCTTGGAAATCGGGCAATCAGCTGAAGTAGCCCATTCCCAAATAAAGAAATGGAAGGTGCCACGGATCGTTCTTAAAGTTCGTGGCACTTTGCTTTGCAGTTAACTTTCTTTGTTGTACCTTTGCATCGGAACCTGCCGGCTTTCGGTCTTCAATAATTTAAAACACTTCGCATGGATTACGATCAAATATGGATGAAAGTAAAACGTATGAGCCGTCGTGAGCGGGCGTTGCTTGCCTGCGAGATGAGGCTCCGCCACTTCAATGTCGGCTACATACATCCACATTATTATTTTGACGGCAGGTCAATCCATGACATCCTGTTTTATGCTCCTAACTGCCAGCGTGAAATACAGGACGGCGACTTTGGCTGCTATAACGCTTTAAAGGAGATAGTGGAGGATGACAGTATCGTCCGTGTGTGCTTTAAACGCCATGCCTTGCTTCCACGCTTCATAAATGACCTGCGGGAAAGCCGAACGGTCAGGAAATATATTTGCGCGCGAATGAATGAAGAGTATGTTAACGCATGGTACAGAATATTGCACGGCGAGAGCCTTGCAGGCGAGCGTCCCCGCTCCTTGTTCGTTACGCTGGGTGATGGAAGCGAAGTGGTGTACAAGTTGACGAATTACCGCAGCGCGGGCAAGATGGATGTGATGACATTCGAACGTACTGCCGGCTTCTAACTTTTCAAAAGAGACAATGAGGCGTAGTAGCGTGTAAGGAAACTTTGAACAGGCGGTAAAATATCGAAAAGAGCGGTTTTACATGAGTAATACAAAATAAAGTGTGTTTTTTTTGATTTTAATTGAACTTTAGTTGCGAAGTTTCAATTATTTGCTTACCTTTGCATTGTTGAATAGAAATTTACTCTAACTAATATAAAACGTAATCAGTATGAAGAAATTCTACATTAACG
>CAZHZH010000035.1:0-5549 GCA_964537205.1 uncultured Bacteroidaceae bacterium | reverse complement strand
TCCTGCTGTTGTCAATTCTGACGCTTAGTCTGACAGCGTCGGCACAGGAAGGCTTGACTGCCCCTGAGGGCGACACTAAAGTTTCATCAGGAGCGGCAAACGTAAATTTCAAAGCGACTACAGACGCTAAATGGCAGGTGAATACAAATAAAGAAGATTTCATGCGACAGTCAATAAAACTGGCTGTTGAAAACATAAGGGATGGCGGCGGACCATTTGGAGCGGTGATAGTGAAGGACGGGAAAGTCGTGGCTACGGGAGTGAACAGGGTGACCGCCAACAACGACCCAACAGCTCATGCAGAGGTTCAGGCAATCAGGGCGGCATGCGACAAATTGGGCACCTTCAAACTTGACGGCTGCGAAATCTACTCATCGTGCGAACCTTGCCCTATGTGCTTGGGAGCTATTTATTGGGCGCATATCGAAAAAATCTACTACGGAGCTGGACAACACGACGCTGACGACATAGGTTTCAGCGATGAGTTCATCTACAAGGAACTCGCAAAGGACAAGAACGAAAGGAGTGTGCCTGCCGAACGCCTACTAAATGAGGAGGCGTTGGAACCATTCAACGTATGGAAGAATCAATCCAACAAGATGGAGTACTAAACAATAGTCACGTCTGGTTTGAGGAAAACATAAATAATAGATAAAGTAATTATATGACGTAAAAGAATAGCTTGACATGTGGAATACAAAATAATGTGTTTTTTTGATTTTAATTGAGCTTTAGTTGCGAAGTTTCAATTATTTGCTTACCTTTGCATCGGTGAATAGGAATTTACTCTAACTAATATAAAACGTAATCAGTATGAAGAAATTCTACATTAACGCATTCCTGCTGTTGTCAATTCTGACGCTTAGTCTGACAGCGTCGGCACAGGAAGGCTTAACAGCCCCAAAGGGCAACACTCTTGAAAGTGGAAAGCAGTACACACTGTTTAACTACTACACGCCGGCGTCTTATTTGGGAAGAACGTCATGGGACGGCGCCCTTGTCAATTGGGGAGCCTCGGCTGACAATTACTTGAAGTTCTACGCCATTGAGAATGAGAACTCCACTTGGTCGTTCTACTACGACACTGTTGACGCTGATTCAGCGGAGGTACGTTATTACATGAATATTCCGTCGGGAACTGCCAACGTTAACATCAACGCTACTACTGCCGCCGAATGGCAAGTGTCTCAAAAAGACGGTTATTATCGCTTTGTTGTCGGTACAGGCACTAACGCAGACGCTGTGGGCTACAATATGCACATGAACAGCGGTTGTGCTTATATCGTGGCTTCTTATCCAGGCAACGGATATTATCCGGATTTCTATGGAGGAAAGCTTGTCGATGAAGATGGCAATGAAGTGTATGACGAAAATGACAACTTAATCATGGCCGACTCACTTTCTTGCAATTGGATTCTTGTTGAGGTCGACAATGTTGCCGACTACATTGTGACTGCTACTGGCTATCAGACTATAAAGAACTTCTACGACACATATATTGCCGACGAATCGTATGCGGATTATGTGACGGGTTTCACCGCTACTTACAATGCCGCTTTGGCTATTTATAACGGCGACGAGTTCTTTGAGGAAGACGTTGAGACTGTCCAGGCTATGATCGACGCGAAGGTGGCCCTTTATAAGGAAGTTGAAGTCGCAAAGGCGTTGGAAAACCCTGACGCGGTCCTCGAAGGCGCAATTAGCAACGCTATGGACATCTTCAACGCTACGACCGACGCTTCGTCTCTCACTTCCGCTACTGAGACCCTCGAAACGGCTGTTGAGAACTTCCAGCTTGGTACCGGCGACGTTACAAGCCTTGGAAAGAATATGTCGTTCGAAGACCTTTCCGCACAGGATGGCAACATGACTACCGGCGTAGGGGCTCCTCCTACAGGATGGCATGTCTACATCAACTCCGCTGAGGTCACAACGGCTGATGAAGTGAAGGCGGCTGGTATAGCCAACTGGCACGGAGTGAATGACGACTGCGAAGGCGAGGGTAAGGACGGCAACTATGCTTATGGCATTTGGACAAGTTCTGTACCTGAGTTCGAGGTAAGTCAGACTATCGAGGGACTGGAGAATGGTACGTATACTATCACAGCGGGTCTGATGGTCGGAGCTAATGGAAACGGTTCACGCCGCACTACACAGCGTATATTCGGCAACCTCAACTCTACTTACTATGCATCGGAAGAGGAATACAACCAAAGCCAACTCGACCAGTCGGAAGTATATGCTTTCCAAGGATTGGTAGAGCCTGTAACCGATCGCGAACTCAAGCTCGTCACTGTCAACGCATACGTATACGACGGAACTCTTACGTTCGGTCTGCGTACTGACGGCAACATCGCAGCCGCTAATCGTACATCGGGCAACAGCTCGGGTGGTGACGGATGGTTCAAAGTTGACAACTTCAAAATCACCTACAATGGCTACGACGCTGAAAACGCGCTCTCTATCGTGAACTTCTTCAAGCAGAAATTGTCTGACCTGAATGAGGATTCAGAAATCAAGCTTCCTGAGTCTGTCCGCTCTAATGTTGAGACTTTGGTCGCAGCCGCTGATGAGTTGACATCTGAAAGCACTGTCGAGGACATCAACAAGTCTATTCTCGACATGTCGGAGAATATCACTGGTGTAACGAATATAGCAAACGCATATACAAGTCTCGGCGATGCCATCACAACCGCCTACGAACGCGCGGAGGAAGTGCAGAACTATGCTGGTGCAGGCGTGTTTGTTGACTCAATAATGTTTGTTGAGGAAAAATGGGATAACGCCGAATATGAGACAGTCGAGGAAATCAACGCGGCTATAACCGCGCTCGACGCTTACTATCAGGCTTGCTTGGAGTCCGACCCAATAGAGGAAGGCTCTGATCTTACTTCTTACATAGTAAACAACAGCTTCGAGGATCTCTCGAACCAGAATAATTCCACTTCGACCGGCATCACCAACGTTCCTAAGGGTTGGACATTGGTCATTGACGGCAACGAAGTCTCTACAGCTACCGAGATTGGTGCCGCCGGCGTTACAAACTGGTGCGCCATCAACGGCGGAGACGCTATCAACGTTGAATACGACGGCGAGGTTTATACTCATCAGTACACAGACGGCGAATATCTTTGGGGTATTTGGTCTGCTTCAATTCCTGAAATCGAATTGTCACAGACTCTCACTCTCCCTCAGGGTGTATATGAGCTGACATGCGACATGATGGTTCAGCACGACTGGTCGGGCAACTGTATTTCTACTCAACGTCTGTTTGGTAATGAATCAGTACAGATGTGGGCACGCGAGAGCGACTATGCCGACAATCTTACTGATGACGCACTCTACGCCAAGGCTTTGCAAGACTATAACACCGACGAGACCGTTACTTACTACTCGTATGCCGGCTATGACAACGACGTAAGTGGTGAGTACACAAGTCTTCTTCGCCCAATGAAGTTGACATTTGTAGTCGGAGCAGACAAGGTGGCTAAAGTAGGTATGCGCACTAACAAGAACAGCGCGGTGGTTGCCGACCACAGTGGTCTGGGATGGTTCAAAGTTGATAACTTCCACCTCACTTGTGTAAAGCTTGGCGAGTACACTCTGCCTGAACTTCCTGACGCTATCGATGAAGTGAAGTCGGAAACTACTTCTTCCAACTCTGATATCTACGACCTCACAGGACGTAAGGTGTCTGTACCTGTAAAGGGTATTTACATCCAGAATGGAAAGAAGTTCTTGGTAAAATGAAATGAATTTCTATGAATATATTTGGGGGGTGCGTCTTGTGAAAGACGCCCCCTTTTTTAGGTATGACGGGCATGCCACACCGATAGTAGAAGGTAAACGCTGACCGCAGGTTTTGCCTCATTCTATGTGTCGTCCTTCTCCCCGTAATAGTAAAAAGACGTAGTCTTGCCCTCCACATTGCACGATGAAATTACAGATTTACAACTTTATGGTTGCCTGTATTGAAATAAAATGTAACTTTGTGATAAATAATATCTTCTTATGAATACAGCTTATGCATTAAAACCTGGTTCGATGCTCCATGGAGGCACATACCGCATCGATTCTGTTTTAGGGCGCGGAGGATTTGGCATCACGTACCTTGCCACCGACGTGACTTTGGACATGCGGGTCGCCATCAAGGAGTTCTTCCCTATGAACTTCTGCTTTCGTGACGGCAACACAAGTCATGTGACACTTGGCAACGAAGACACAAGCGCCTTTGTTACTAAATTAAAGCAGAAGTTCCTTAAGGAGGCGCGCAACATCGCCAAACTCCAGCATCCGGGCATCATCCGCATTCTTTCCGCATTCGAAGAGAACGGAACGTCGTATTATGCGATGGACTATATAGAGGGAAGCACGCTTGCCGACATCGTGAAGCGTGGTGGTCCTTTGTCTGAGTCGAAGGCGTTGGAGTATATCAACAAGGTGGGCGACGCATTGGGATACGTACACAGCCACGCGATGAATCATCTCGACGTGAAGCCGGCAAACATAATGGTCAGGCGGAGTGATGACACACCGGTGCTGATAGACTTCGGACTGTCGAAACAATACGACTCTGACGGACAGCAGACATCCACTACTCCTACTGGTCTGTCGCATGGCTATGCTCCGTTTGAGCAGTACCAAACTGGTGGAGTGAGGGAGTTCTCCCCGCAAACCGATATCTACGCACTTGCCGCGACCCTGTATTTCATACTTACGTGTCAGAATCCTCCTCAGGCTCCCGTCCTTATTGACAAGCCTTTGCCGTTTCCTCCACAGTTCCCGCCTGCGTTGAAAGCCCCGATTGTGAAGGCGATGTCAACCTCAAGAAAGGACAGGCAGTCTACTGTCGCCGAGTTCCTTGCCGACTTGAACAACGCGTATCATGGAAAAGGATGGAAGAAGTCCGGAAATAGCCGGAAAGCACCCTCAAACTCAGGCTCTGCCTATAGTCAGGACTTGAACCGTGACACGATAATAGAGAACAATGGCGACGCTACCCGCATTAATATGCAGTTCGTGCATGGAGAGCAACCGCTAAAGAGCGATAAAAGTAAATCACATAAAAAACGATGGATAATATTTGGTAGTGTTGCTGTTGTATTGATAGCAGTGGTAATAATATTTACAGTTGCCTCCGTTAACAGGACTCCTAATACTGTTAGTGAACCCGACGGATATGCAAATGGTATGGGTTATGTCGACCTCGGCCTGTCGGTTAAGTGGGCTACATGCAATCTCGGTGCGTCAAGTCCGGCGGAGTATGGCGACTACTATGCATGGGCGGAGACCAAGCCGCGCACAGGTAGTTCTTGGAATTACGATTGGGACACGACACCTTATTATAAGAGTGGCGATTCATACGATAATGTGACATGGAGCAAGTACACAGGCAAGGATGGCAAGACCGTCCTTGACCCAGAAGACGATGCCGCAACTGTAGCCCTCGGCTCCCCATGGCGTATGCCGACTTATGACGAGATAGAGGAACTCTCGGACAAATGTACATGGACATGGCACATGTATAATGGAGTTGAAGGTTACAAGGT
>CAZHZH010000034.1:0-26300 GCA_964537205.1 uncultured Bacteroidaceae bacterium | reverse complement strand
AAGGGATATTAACTGCGATGGCACATCATATTAATATAAACAGCCAACTATATTAATATGCCAGTAACTGCCGAACTCCCGGGTGGCAAACGTATTGAGCAGACTGAACGGGTTCAAATCAATATGGAGTTCGTGCCATGAAAGTGGGTGACGTAGGTTGTTAAACGTGAGCGTCGAATTGTGCCTTTACATGGTGCATTAAGGGCGGTCTTGCCGCTTTTGATTAGTCATTTTCGCATTTTCGCATACCGACAGCGTGTCGATTCATTTTTATTTATTATCTTTACGGAAAAATAGAGAACAAACTAATAACAAATACTTACCTGTTATGAATTTTTTTGCAGTTGACTTGGGGGCGACAAGCGGGCGCACCATACTCGGGACTATAGAGGATAGGCGGCTGACCACACGCGAACTTACACGCTTCCCAAACAGGATCATACATGTTGGCAGACATTTCTATTGGGATATTTTCGCCTTGTACGACGAGGTGGTGAAAGGACTAAAGGTGTGTGCCGACGAACATATATCGCTGACATCCATCGGCATCGACTCATGGGGCTGTGACTTTGTGTGTGGGGGGGACGACGGCATAGTGCTGCGCAACCCAGTCTGTTACCGCGACCCTTATACAGAAGGGGCAATGGAACGCTACTTCCAGCTCATACCGAAAGAGAGAGTTTACGAGCTGACAGGTGTACAGTTCATGAATTTCAACTCTCTCTTCCAACTGGCGGAACAGAAACGGACTGGCGACTCCGCGCTGAAGAATGCGGCGAAGGTATTGTTCATACCCGACGCGCTGGTGTATATGCTGACTGGCGAAAGCATTTGCGAAACCACAGTCTTGAGTACAGGCCAACTACTCAACCCCCGCACACAGACTATAGCCACCGAACTGCTGGAGGCAGTAGGATTGAACCGCTCTTTATTCGGGACGCTCACTGACGCTCCAACGATTGTCGGGAATCTGACTCCGGAAGTCAGGCGGCAGACAGGGCAGAACGACGGAGTGAACGTGGTGGCCGTGGCAGGTCACGACACTGCGAGTGCGGTGGCAGCCATTCCCGCAAGCGACGAGAAGTTCGCATACCTGAGTTGTGGAACCTGGTCGCTTCTTGGAATCGAAGTCAGTGATCCGATTATAAACAAGTACAGTTTGGCATACAACTTCACAAACGAGGGCGGCATAGAAGGCACAACCCGTTTCTTGAAAAACATTTGCGGTATGTGGCTTCTCGAACAATGCAGAAAGGAATGGACCTACGCTCCCGAGTCGGTGAACCAGATAAACCGCGACGCAATGGAGGTCGAGGAGTTCAAATCGTTCATCAACCCCGACGACCCGCGATTCGCAAACCCCGACTCAATGGTGCGCGCCATACAAGCCTACTGCAAGGAGACAGGACAATACGTGCCGCAGACATACAAGGAGATCGCGCGCCTGATATTCGAAAGCCTCGCCCTGCGTTACAGACAGGTGATGGCCTACCTGCAGAACGTCGCCCCGTTCCCTATAGAACGCCTGCACGTTATCGGCGGAGGCACACTCAACACATACCTCATGCAGATGACTGCCGATTCCATCGGTATGCCGGTACTGACGGGTCCTGTAGAGGCAACGGCAATCGGGAATATCATGGTACAGGCAAAAGCCGCAGGATTAGTCGCCGACAGATTCGAGATGCGGAAAATAGTGGCACAGTCGGTAGAGATGAGAACATATATGCCTCACGACAAAGCAAAGTGGGACGAAGCATACAACCGCTTTTGCAAGCTGAGCGTTTAGAGTCAATGAGCGAACTTTTAGCATACATATAATAATAAAATAATGATCTATGAAAGAAGAAAATGTAAGGCGTTCGTATGAGATCGCCAAAGAAACCTACGGCACGATTGGTGTCGACACTGAGAAAGTATTGAAACAGATGCAGGATTTCCATCTCAGCATGCACTGCTGGCAGGCTGACGACGTGTCAGGATTTGAGTCGGCTGGCAGTCTGACGGGCGGCATACAGAGTACGGGGAACTACCCAGGCAAGGCCCGCAACATCGATGAGGTCAGGGCGGACATACTGAAGGCGAAGAGCCTCATACCCGGAACCCACCGGTTGAACCTGCACGAGATATACGGAGACTTCGGCGGCAAGCACGTCGACCGCGACCAATGTGAGCCCAAGCACTTCCAATCGTGGATTGACTGGGGAAAAGAGAACAACACAAAACTCGACTTCAACTCAACCAGCTTCTCACACCCGAAAAGCGGCTCACTGAGTCTCGCCAACCCCGACAAGGGTATTCGCGACTTTTGGATTGAACACACAAAACGCTGCCGCATTATAGCCAACGCCATGGGTGAGGCGCAAGGCGACCCTTGCATGATGAACGTATGGGTACACGACGGGTGCAAGGACTTGTCGGTCAACCACTATATGTACCGCGCACTGCTCAAAGACTCGCTCGACCAGATTTTCCACGACCACCTTCCTATGATGAAGGACTGCATTGAGGGCAAAGTGTTCGGAATAGGTTTGGAGAGTTTCACCGTAGGTTCGCACGACTTCTACACCGCCTACGCAGCCCAAAACGGCAAGATATTGACAATCGACACTGGTCACTATCATCCTACGGAGAGTTCTGCAGACAAGGTAAGCGCGGTGTTGCAATTCATACCGGAGCTTATGCTCCATGTAAGTCGCCCTGTGCGTTGGGACTCCGACCACGTAACCATCATGGACGACAACACACTCGACTTGTTCTCTGAAATCGTACGGGCGGACGCTCTCGACCGCGTACACTACGGACTTGACTATTTTGACGGGGCGATGAACCGCATCGGAGCATACGTAACTGGAAGCAGGGCGGCTCAGAAATGTATGATCAGGGCGTTGCTTGAGCCAACGGACACAATCCGCAAATACGAGCTTGAAGGCAAATCATTCCAAGTGCTCGCACTGCTCGAGGAGTGCAAGGCTCTTCCATGGAATGCCGTATACGACGAGTTCTGCTTGCGCAACAATGTTCCCGTAGGAGCCGACTTCATACCTGAAATCGAGAAATACGAGGCCGAGGTGACAAGCAAGAGAGGGTAAGAGACTATAAAACGTGGAAAGACATGAATAACAATCACGGAAGCTTGAAGAGCACCATCGCAGTGTCTCTTACTAATTATTTGGACGCAGGAGCCATCGTAGCGGGAGCGAGCGGACTCACACTATGGCAGAAGTACCTCGGACTAACTGAGATACACTTGGGTTGGCTCAATTTCATCAGTGCCAACTGTCTTGGAGCGGCACTCGGCGCCATCATCGGCGGATTCCTCGCAGACAAATACGGAAGGAAATTCATCTACACATACAACCTCATCCTGTACATGACGGGTGTAGTAATCGTAATGTGCGCGGTCAATTTTCCAATGCTGCTTGCCGGCTTTCTCGTAACAGGCATATCCGTCGGCATCGGAGTTCCAGCGTCGTGGACCTATATTTCCGAAAGTTCGGAAGTGAACAACCGCGGTCGGAACATCTGCATATCACAAATGTCGTGGGGTATCGGTCCGATGATCATATTGCTGCTCGGCATGTTTTTCGCTCCTGGGGGATATTTGTTCAGCTGGGTGGAGGCACTCGCGCACCTCGTCGGTGGTCAATACATATCCACGGATGCGCTCAATGTGTTCTCATCGCGCGTAGTATTTTTCTCCCTCTTCATCGTGGCGTTTATCGCATGGAACATGCAGCGCAAGCTCGAAGAAAGCAAGGAATGGGAGGCAAGTCGCACACAGGCAAAAGCGAACGGCGAAGACAAGGGACTCATACACGCTTTCGGAGTGTTGTTCTCAAACCATACTGCCGTAAAAACCGTCATCTTCCTCACGACCATATATCTCACATGGAACCTTGTAGCATCGGTCATGGGATTCTTCCAACCTCATATCTACGAAACCGCCGGAGGAGTCAGCAATGAGCAGGCGAACTGGATGAACTGCATACAGTGGGCTATCATTGTGGCCACCACGTTCGTCGTTTCCAAGCTTATCGACCATGTGAACCACCTGTACCTATACATCTTCGGACTACTCGCAGCAATCAGCGCATGGCTCATAGTGGTCGGCATAGGAGTAAACGGACAGGCGGGTTTATGGGCTTTTGCCATACTCTGGGGCATCGAAGGAGGTGTGTCGGTTCAGATATTCTACGCGTTGTGGGGTACTGAACTCTTCCCTGCCAAGTTCCGCGCTGGAGCGCAAGGCTTCATGTTCTTCATTGTCCGCGGATTGTCCGCCGCATGGGGGCTTGTATTCACTCTGATTTATGGCAAGAACGGCGAGGGATTCACGATTGCCGCATACTGCATGATAGCCCTGCTCGTCATATCGCTTGTAGTCGGAGTTATCGGTTGTCCGAAGACACGGGGCAAGTCGCTCGATCAAATCACAAAGGAACGCTATGGCGACAAGTATTGAGCCATGGCAGCATTATATATAATAAGGTGTAACCATTATTTGAATTGCAAATGAAAAGTATATTAGACCATCGTCCGGAACTGAAAGCGGTAATCGACCAGGTTGCCGAGGTCGCCGGCTATCTGTGGGAGAAAGGCTGGGCAGAACGTAACGGAGGCAACATCACGGTAAACATCACCGAATTTGTTGACGATGAGATGAGGAACCTGCCGGCCATTGCTCCTGTGAAACAAATAGGCAAGGTACTTCCACATTTGAAAGGAACGTACTTCTACGCCAAAGGTACGGGAAAGCGCATGAGGGACTTGGCACGCCACCCGATGCAGAACGGCAGCGTCATACGCATAGGCGAAGGTTGCGACACGTATGAGATAATAGCAGACGAAGCCGTGCTACCTACAAGCGAACTGCCCTCTCACTTGTCAATGCAAAACTACCTTATAGAAACAGGCAGCAAATACAAGGCGACGCTGCACACCCACCCTATAGAGTTGGTGGCCATGTCACACAACGACAAGTATCTCAACTCCGACCGCCTGACGCGCATACTGTGGAGCATGATTCCGGAGACGCTTGCATTCGCACCCCTCGGTATCGGCATAGTGCCATACGCACTTCCGTCGAGCATAGAACTGGCTGACGCCACATTACAACAGATAAAGAAATACGATGTCGTTTTGTGGGAGAAACACGGAGTATGCGCGGTGGGACAAAACATAATGGACGCTTTCGACCAGGTGGACGTCCTCAACAAATCAGCGACAATATACATAAAGGCAAAATGCATGGGGTTTGAACCCGACGGCATGACAGACAAGGCGATGAAAGAGGTGCAAGACGTATTCAAATTGCCAAAGACCAGACCTTGCTGACATACGATGCATTGTTCAGACACAAGGATGTCACTCAACAACATGAGGGTGCCATAACAGGACACCCTCATGTTGTTTGCATACAGATTATTTAATGATAATCAGATTTCCATCTACAAACCCCGTCGCTATATGCTCCACTTTAAAGAGGCTTAAGTCGGCGAGTTCCTTGGTTAAGTCTTTAAGAAGCACCACGACTATGTCCAACACCTCTTCCCAATGCAGGCTTTCTGAGAGTTGAAAACCAGGACAACTTCTTTGGACTGGTACAAAAGTATCATCATCATCACATGCCCAGTCCTCATCCTCTTCATCGAACCAAGTGGAGCCAACCATTTCTAAACTATAGTCTTCTTCAATATTAAAACACAAAGCCACAATATTTGAAGGCAATGTCTCTGTCTTGTCAATATTGACAATCCAGTTTTTGACGACCTCCTTCAGATCGTTGATTTTAGTTTGTTTGTCAATCATATTATTCTGAGTACTCTGATGGCGAGCCATGCCGATGAACAAACCGGAGGCAATTCGCCTTGCACCACTTTTTTATTTTACACTCTCTTGAATCCTGTCCTTTACCTTCTCTACATACGCGTCAATCGCTGCCACAGCCGTGACGTTCACGATGTCGTGAACCGATGCCTCGAAATCGGTGAAGTGAATAGGTTTGTTAAGCCCCATCTGTATCGGACCAATCACCTCTATGTCCGAGGCGAGCGATTGCAAGAGCTTGTAGCTGCTGTTCGCCGCCGACAGGTTGGGCATGACCAGTGTGTTGACATCCTTCCCCTTCAGGCGCGTAAACGGATATTTCTCATCACGCAGCTCGCGGTCGAGTGCGAAATTCATCTGCATTTCTCCATCCAGAGGAATATCGGGATATTCCTTCTGCAACCTCTCCACCGCATGGTGCACCGACAATGGAGAGCCGGCTTCGTCGCTTCCGAAGTTTGAGTAGCTTATCATAGCCATCACAGGGTCGTCGTTGAAGAACTTCACCGTGTGATAGCTGAGTTTGGCTATGTCAATCAGCACCTCCTCATCGGGGTGACGGTTGATGAGCGTGTCGGCAAGATAATACGTACCCTTCTTCGTGTTGAGTATGTGCATCGTGCCGAAGTGCTTGAACTGCGGACGGATGCCTATCACCTCCTTGGCCACCTTTATGGTGTTGCTGTATTTCGTGTAAAGTCCGGTGATAAAGGCGTCAGCGTCGCCCGTCTCAACCATCATCATGCCAAAATAGTTGCGTTCGAACATCTTGTCGTTCGCCTCTTGGAAAGTATAACCCTCGCGCTGGCGTTTCTCGGAAAGAATGCGTGCATAGCGTTCGCGCCGCGGAGCCTCGCGGTCGTGACGCAGGTTGATAATCTCAATTCCCTCAAGCGACAGCTCCATGTCTTTGGCCTTCTTCATGATCATCTCGGTATTACCAAGCAGAATCGGCTGGCAAATTCCCTCGGCGCGCGCGGTAACCGCCGCCTTTATCATCGTAGGGTGAAGGCCTTCGGCGAACACTATGCGTTGTGGATGCTTGCGGGCCGTGTCATACAACTTCTGTGTCAGTTTCGACTCCTGTCCGAGCATTTGCCGCAGTTTCTTCTTGTACGCGTCCCAATCTTCAATAGGCTTACGTGCGACACCGCTTTCCATGGCTGCACGGGCCACGGCCGCGCTGACCTCGGTGATGAGGCGCGGATCAATAGGCTTTGGTATGAAATACTTTGGACCGAAGGTGAGATCGTTAACATGGTAGACCTCGTTCACCACATCTGGTACAGGCTGTTTCGCAAGGTCGGCTATCGCATGTACCGCAGCCATCTTCATCTCCTCGTTAATAGCCGAGGCGTTCACGTCGAGAGCCCCGCGGAAGATGTAAGGGAAGCCTATCACGTTGTTTATCTGGTTTGGATAGTCAGAACGTCCCGTCGACATTAGCACATCCGGACGGCTCGCCATCGCATCTTCGTAGGATATCTCAGGAACGGGATTGGCAAGGGCGAACACCACAGGATTCTCTGTCATAGAACGCACCATGTCCTGGCTAAGCACATTGCCCTTCGACAGACCTACGAAAACGTCTGCGCCTTTGATTGCGTCAGCAAGCGTATGCAGGTCGCGACGGTCGGTGGCGAAAAGTTTCTTCTCCTCCGTCAGATTCTCACGATCAGATGTGATCACGCCCTTTGAGTCGAGCATAACGATGTTCTCCTTCTTCGCACCTATCGCCACATACATCTTGGTACAGGAGATGGCAGCGGCACCCGCGCCGTTTACCACAATTTTGACCTTGCCTATATCCTTGCCGGCAACCTCCAAGGCGTTCTTCAGTCCTGCGGCCGAGATGATGGCTGTTCCATGCTGGTCATCGTGCATGACAGGTATGTCGAGAGTCCTCTTCAACCTGTTTTCAATGTAGAAGCATTCGGGAGCCTTGATGTCCTCTAGATTGATGCCGCCGAATGTCGGTGCGATTTTCTCCACCGCCTCGCAGAATTTCTCTGGATCCTTCTCGTTAACTTCGATGTCGAACACATCAATGCCTCCGTAGATTTTGAAAAGCAAGCCCTTTCCCTCCATCACCGGCTTGCCGCTGAGGGCGCCAATGTCGCCGAGTCCGAGGACGGCCGTACCGTTCGAGATGACTGCCACGAGGTTTCCCTTGTCAGTATATCTGTAAGCGTCATCGGGATTCTTCTGTATTTCCTGGCAGGGGAACGCCACGCCTGGCGAATACGCCAATGAAAGGTCGGTTTGCGTACTGTGTGCCTTGGTCGGGATCACTTCAATCTTACCTGGCCTGCCCGCCTCGTGATATTTGAGGGCGGCCTCTTTTGTTATCTTTACCATATAAATGCTTGTCGCTTTATGTTTGTAAGTTGCAAAGATAATACAAATCAGGCAGAACACAAAACGTTACTCCGTTTTTTTGATACCATCAGAGTACTCAGGATATTCAGAATGCTCATAGTACTCTGGTGGCGAGCCATGCAAAAAAAATAATAATTTCTGTTTCCCCGCCCCCGTTTGAAATATTTGTCGTACCTCTGTTACCAAATCACGGGAGTGCCAATTCATTGGCATTTCTGAAACAAGGGCGTTCTATATGCGCAAAGTCTGAGACATCATCAGTTACGAGGATGGAACAAGCAGACAAGTTTTCGTGAGGTAAATCAAAAGTTTACCATAAATACGCCAGTCCCCGAGTGATGCCACAGTGAACTTGGGGACTATATCGTTTATGCCCTTCTCTCATCCGCACCCGCTCCTTCATGCTGATGTCTTGTCAGAATTTGAATTCTACGGCAAAACGTATGCCGTTCTTGTACAGTTTGTCTCCGCCATTGATGCGTGGAAGGTCGTTATAGCTAAGTCGGCGCACGTATTGTATTGTCAGTATCTTGAATATGTTGCTTATTCCCACGGACAGTTCCATATACGGCTTGCCGCCCATGACAAACGACGTTTGCTGTCCGTCGCGTGAAGGGAATTTTAAGATCGTATCGTCCGAGGTGTTTTTAAACGGATTATTTTTGTCTGACAAGCCGCCGTACAGTATTTTGAACCCCACATACTCGCGCCACTTCAGTTTCCTAATCAGGGGGATACGGTTGAACAACTTGCCGTCAAGGTTCCAATAGACCAGAAGCGACACATACTTGTCGTTGAGGAATTCCATGTTGCGCAACATGTTGAACGACGTATTGTCGAACTGTACGAAATACGACAGGTTGGACTGAGGGATGAACAGCATGGGGAACGGCACCTTGTTCCATTGTATGCCGCCTCTCAGCGACGTTTCAACATACCCGCACGCTCCCGGCAGCCAAAACTTCTTATATATGGACGCCTCCGTCATGTTGTATTTGTACTCGCCTTCCCACAGACCTTTGAAACCCGCCGTATGCTCGAGTGTGAGTACGGGAGCGTCCTTGTTAATGGAGATCCGCTGCTGCTTGCTGTTGATGAAGGTCTCACGCGGGGCATAGCGCACTCTGAATTTCAAATCGGTGGTCCTAATATATGGTATGGACATCTGGCTCACATTGGTCTGGTATACGAGCTTGCCTGTCGGTGTGAGTTTCGACTTGTCGAACGTGACGGAATAGGTGAAATAGTTCCGGGTCTCATACTGGAACTTCACCTTGAAGTCGTTCACATACATCATTTGGTCTACCTTGTTGGTCTTGAACGAACTGTATACATTGTCCTTCACCGTGCCAGAGTACTTGTCAACGGGTGACATGTCGTCGTACATCAATGTGGCGACAACCGACCGGCGCGGAAACTCGTGAGCCATGTATTTCTTCCGGTTGAACGAGTATTCCAACTCTGCCTTGTATTTCGACTTGCCGTCCTTTACGCCATACGCATAATAGCCGCGTGCGAAAAGATGCCTGTCGAGGTTGGCTGTTGTCTGCAGGCTCGCCTGATAGCGCATTCCGTCGACATCGTTGTGCGAGACGATGGAGTTCAGCGGAATGAGGTCGAGTTTGTTCGGCCGCGGAGTGAGTTCCACCGAATTTTCCACAACCGCCGTAAGCAAGAACTTCCAGAATCCGCCAAGATCCCTGCTGATCTTGTCCACCGACCGCGCGAGATCGCTTTCGGTTTCGGTAAGCTCTATAGGGCGTACGGACTTCCAGTATTCATCGTCCTTCTGCCCGGCATCGGGCATTACGCTTACAGACTTCGAGCCGCGGAACGCCTTCCTATCGGTAATCGGCGAGAAATCGTAGTCGCTGTATTTTGTATAACGCTGGCACGCCATCTTCAACGTGCCGTACAATCCGCTTAGTTCCACTATCATATCGTCGGTGTCAATCACCCGCTCGCCCGTAGGCAATGTCTTAAAGTCTTGTATGACAAGAAGGTTGTCGACGTAGTTGACTCCCGAGTTGTTCGGAATATTCAGCACTGCCCGTTTCACCTGATTCAGGCTGTCGGCCGTTATGAACAGGTGTCCTGAGAATCCAAAGTCTTGTGGATTGTTCGGGATGAAAACTACGTCGATGCATTTTTCACTACCGACATCAACTGTGTCTTGAATATAATAATGATAGAATCCGATTGCCTCAGAACTGGATATAGGACTTATAAACGGATGCTGCAGCAAACGCACATTGTCTTGGTATATGTTTACGTCGGTGAAAATATCCTTCACCAGCGTGGTGATCATTTCCCCTGATGAGATCATGGAATTGAACCCGTCGTTCCGCTGTGCGATTACGGTGGTCTTAGTCGTCCTCGGACTTTTTCTATAAACCTCCTTCGAGGTGGTTTCATCGACCATAATCGGTATTATCAGCTTTCCCGTCTCCGGACACACTTCGGCCAACGGGCTCTTTTCCACATCATTGTAAGAGAACGTGTGTTTCTCGTATTTTTCGACGCTGTAGAAGTCCTTCTGCCTGATGTCGCTCAACCGCTTGTTCGCTATGACCTTGCGCATAAGTTCCACGGCGGGATTATTTTTGCGGCTGTACTTTGTCTTTGACTTCTTAATCACCACCTCGCTGAGCAAGATGTCGTCAGAATACATCTTTATGACACTATGAATTTCCTTCTGTGACGTATTGACGGTGACGGTCACTGTCTTGTATCCGATACACGAAACCCTCAACTTGTTGTATTCTTTATATATTCCAATCTTGAACTTGCCGTTGATATCAGACTGCTGCCCAATCGACGTTCCCTCATATTGCGCAATGGCATAAGGCACGGACTCACCTGTACCGGCGTCAATGATGGTGCCATAGAACTGCGCCCTCAGCACGACAGGGCTGGTCAGGGCTATTATGAAATATAAAAATCGAAGTCTCATAAAAAAGCACACACCCTAACAGACTGTATCAAATGGTCGGAACCTATGAGTCTGATTAGGGTGGTGAAAACCAATCGTTATGATATTCTAATCTTTTATCAAGTCATGTCCGGTCATTTCAGCCGGTTGTTTGAGACCCATTACGTGAAGTATTGACGGCGCAACGTCGGCAAGCACTCCGTTCTTCACCTTGGCATTCTTGTTGTCCGTTACATATATGAAAGGCACGGGATTGAGCGAATGGGCGGTGTTAGGCGTGCCATCGTCGTTAAGTGCGTGGTCGGCGTTGCCGTGGTCGGCGATTATGATAGTCTCATAACCTACAGCCTTGGCGGTTTCCACGACTTCGTTTACGCATTTGTCGACAGCTACGACTGCCTTCTCTATCGCCTCGTAAACCCCGGTGTGTCCCACCATGTCTCCATTTGCGAAGTTCACGACGATAAAGTCATATTTATTCTCCTTCAACGCCGCTACAAGTTTGTCTTTCACTTCGTACGCACTCATCTCTGGTTTCAAGTCGTATGTGGCCACTTTCGGCGATGCTACCAGTATCCGGTCCTCGCCCTTAAAAGGTTCTTCCCGACCTCCATTGAAAAAGAAGGTGACATGGGCGTACTTCTCAGTCTCCGCTGTATGGAGTTGTTTGAGTCCCTTGTTCGACAAGTATTCCCCGAGTGTGTTTTCTACGTTTTCTTTTGGGAAAAGTATGTGAACGCCCTTGAAGGACGCATCATAAGGAGTCATACAATAGTACTGCAAATCCGGTATGGTCTTCATGCCCTGTTCCGGCATGTCCTGCTGCGTAAGCACAATGGTAAGCTCCTTCGCGCGGTCGTTCCTGTAGTTAAAGAATATCACCACGTCGCCTTCTTTTATAGTGCCGTCCACATTCGCATTGACAAGCGGCTCCATAAATTCGTCGGTGTCCTTATGCTCCTCAGTGTGCGCGTCATAGCACGACTGCACTCCTTCGACCATGTCTGTCACTTTGCGTCCCTTGCCTTCGACAAGTTGGTCGTAGGCCACCTTGATGCGGTTCCAACGCTTGTCGCGATCCATCGCATAGAAGCGTCCGATGATGCTCGCTATGGCACCCACTCCGACCTGGTCGATGTGTTTCTGAAGTTCCGCGATAAAGCCCTTGCCAGATTTCGGGTCGGTGTCGCGTCCGTCCATGAAACAGTGTACATGGCAGTTCTTAATACCGTATTCCTTCGCTATGTCGACGAGTTTGAGGATGTGGTTGAAACTTGAGTGCACGCCGCCTGTAGACGTCAGGCCCATAAGGTGTACGGAATGTCCCGTCTTCTGCGCGTATCCGTAAGCCGATTGTATTTCAGGATTCTTCAGAATGCTGTTGTCCTCACACGCGCGGTTGATCTTGACCAAATCTTGGTATACTATGCGCCCCGCGCCGATATTGAGGTGCCCTACCTCCGAGTTTCCCATTTGTCCGGCCGGCAGTCCGACATTCTCACCTGATGCGAGCAGCTGCGAGTGAGGATATGTCTCATTAAGGTAGTCCATATAAGGTGTGGGCGTGCAATAAATCACGTCCGACTTTGTCTTGTCTCCGATTCCCCATCCGTCGAGAATCATTAATAATGCTTTTTTCGCCATATAGTTTCTATTAAAACGTCGTTTGTCTTTTATTAGCTTTGCTCATTGGCAAATCACAAGATAGTAGTTCTTCTTTCCTCTTTGTACGAGCAAGTACTTGCCGTCGATCAGGTCGTCGGTCGTGACTACCTGGTCAGGTTGCGCAAGCCTTTCCTTGTTAATGCTTACGCCGCCGCCCTGTGTGAGTTTTCTCATTTCGCCCTTTGAAGGGAATATCTTAGCCTTGTCGGTGCAAAGTTCTATCGCCTTTATGCCGTTTACGAGTTCGTCACGCATAATGTTGTATTGCGGAACACCTTCGAAAACCTCCAGTAACGTTTTCTCATCAAGTTTGAGCAAGGATTCCTTCGTAGATTTCCCAAACAAGATGTTTGACGCCTCAACGGCCATATTGTAATCCTCCTCGGAATGAATCATGACCGTAAGTTCCTTCGCGAGCCTCTTCTGAAGAACACGTTGACCGGGATCCTTGTCCTGCTCTGCGATGAGAGAGTCGATTTCCTCTTTACCAATCAGCGTGAAAATCTTGATGTAACGTTTGGCGTCCTCATCACTCGTATTCATCCAGAATTGATAGAACGTGTAAGGCGAAGTGTATTCAGGGTTGAGCCAGATGTTGCCCTTTTCCGTCTTTCCGAATTTTGTTCCGTCTGCCTTCTTCACAAGAGGACACGTCAGAGCATAGCATTCCCTTCCGTTGGTACGCCGGATAAGTTCGGCTCCTGTGGTCATGTTGCCCCACTGGTCGGCACCCCCAATTTGAAGCTTGCATCCTTTGTGTTCATTGAGGTAGAGGAAGTCATAACCCTGTATCAACTGGTAGGTGAATTCGGTGAACGAGAGTCCGTCACGAGCTTCTCCGTTGAGCCGCTTCTGCACCGACTCTTTGGCCATCATGTAGTTCACCGTGATGTGCTTGCCTATATCGCGAACAAAATCAAGGAATGAAAAGTCTTTCATCCAATCATAGTTGTTCACCAGCTCCGCCTTATTTGGTACATCACTATCGAAATCCAAAAACTTATTGAGCTGCTTCTTTATACACTCCACATTGTGACGGAGGGTGTCTTCATCAAGCAGATTCCTTTCCTGGCTTTTGCCCGACGGATCGCCTATCATACCTGTGGCTCCGCCAATCAAAGCCAACGGCTTGTGTCCGCAATTCTGCAAATGACGCAACATCATCACTCCGCACAAATGCCCTATGTGCAAGGAGTCGGCTGTCGGGTCGAAACCGAGGTATGCAGTTACTAATTCCTTTTCCAATAGCTCTTCTGTTCCAGGCATGATGTCATGAATCATGCCGCGCCATTGCAATTCTTTTACGAAGTTTTTCATCGATTGTCTTATACCTTTTAAACTATACTATATTTTTTCGGGTGCAAAGTTACATCAAATATTCTGTCTGACAAAATTATTTGCGTCATTTGCTCCCGCTTCGTTTAAATAGGGCGTGTGATTTCCTTGAGCCACTTCCTGTGGTCTTCATCAAGTTTCGACTCAAGCCTGTCGTACACAGTCCGTTGGTATTTGTTGAACCAATCTACCTCTTCTTGTGTGAGCATCTCTTTTATAATCGGACTCGTGATGATCGGGCAAACGGTGAGATGTTCAAAAGTATAATATGGCCCGAAGGTTATTCCCTCTGCAATCCCACCGTCATACTTCTCGCATGCTGGTTCGACCGCCTTGCCATGCTCACCGCCGAAGTTGGCGTTGACCACCAGCATTGTGTCTTCGTGACGCACGCCATGGCTTCCTTCGATATAAATACCTGGTTCATCAGTGATAATCATGCCTGGAATCAACGGTGTCGGCCTCCACTGCATACGGAACTGATGATAGTCAATGCTCTCATGAACCGACATGAACTGACCGACTCCGTGTCCGGTGCCATGCAAATAATTGATGCCATACTTCCACATGTCCATACGTGCGAAAGCGTCGAGCTGGGTCCCGTTTGTCCCTCTTGGGAAAACTGCGCTTCCAAGTTTAATCCATCCCTTCAGAACAAGAGTGTAGTCGCGGCGCATTTCCCATGTCAACGGACCAAGAGGCAACGTACGCGTTATATCGGTCGTTCCATCGAGATATTGTCCGCCAGAGTCAATAAGCAGGAGTCCTTCAGACTTTACAGGTATGTCGGTTTCAGGACTCGGTTCGTAATGCACTATGGCTCCATGATGTGCGTAACCCATGATACTTGCGAAGCTTATACCCATGCAAAGAGGCTGTTCCCTGCGGAATTCCTCCAACTTTGCGGCTAAAGAGAGTTCCGTCTGACCACCTTTCGGGATATTCTCAAGCGCCCATTTCATCCACTTCACCATTGCAACACCATCTTTTTCGTGTGCGGAACGATAACCTGCGATTTCTGTCTTGTTCTTAAACATCAGCATGTGCGGGATCGGCGACTCTTTCTCTATAGCCCGCTTGATGCAGGTATATGTTTTGAAGTTCGTTTTGTCGGGTTGTATCTCCACCGGTATCTCACATGCTGCAAGGTCGTCGACAACCGTCTCGTAAGGCCGTATTCTCACTCCTTCTGATTCAAGGTACTCACGCACCTCGTCCGTTACTTTCTCCTTGTTTACATACAACGTCGCGTCAGTCGACTTGATTAGAAGGTAGCTTACGAACAAAGGAGTGTAGAGAATGTCGTCGGCACGCAAATTAAGAGTCCATGCGATGTCTTCAAGGTATGTAGCCAGCAACGCATGGCCGCCAATAGCGGTTCTTATACGCGACAACTTACTGGTAGTGCTTTCACCAGCGTACTTGAGCGGTTGGATGAACAACTTGCTGTCAGGTATCCCAGGGCGGTTTGTCCATATTGTTTCATAGGGGTCGACAGAAGGGTCAAGACGTAGTCCGTAGGTGTCAAGTTCCTTTTTCAGCCGGCCAACCTCCTCCACTGTGTTTACCCAGCCGTCAATTCCAACGGTTTCGCCCTTCTTCAGTTCGGCACCCAGCCATTCGGTAATACTCGGTGTACCTTCTATCTTGTCTTTCATTAAAATGTAACCCGAGCCATTCAACTGCTCTCTTGCTTGGATAAAATATCGTGAGTCGGTCCACAACGCGGCCTTGTCGGTAGTTACCACCGCCGTGCCCGCACTGCCGCTAAATCCGGATATCCACCTGCGTGCTTTCCAACGTTCTGGTATATACTCCCCACAATGAGGGTCAGTACTGGGAGTAATGAAAGCGCTGACTCCTTTCTCTGCCATAACCTTGCGTAAATCGCAAAGTCTACTTTCTATTTCATTCATAATATCAACGTTTGATTTGCTATATTCCCTGCAAATATATAATTTAATTTTGTACTGTCAAAATAAACTTTTATATTTGCCGTAAAAATAATCGACATTCATAAACTTAATAACAACATTTTATTATGGCATTTTTAACTAACGAGAAACTTTTGATTGTTGGAGCCGGTGGTATGATTGGTTCCAACATGGTGCAGACTGCAGCGATGTTGGGGCTTACTCCTAACATTTGTCTTTATGATATCTATGAGCCGGGAGTTCACGGAGTAGCTGACGAAATCGCACAATGTGCGTTCCCCGGACTGAACATCACATGGACAGTCGATCCAAAAACAGCGTTCACAGGAGCCAAATATATCATTTCCTCTGGTGGAGCCCCACGCAAGGAAGGAATGACACGTGAAGACCTGCTCAAAGGCAACTGCAAGATTGCGGCTGAATTCGGTGACTTCATCAAGGCTTATTGTCCGGACGTTGAGCACGTAGTCGTTATTTTCAACCCTGCCGACGTAACTGCGCTTACCGCCCTTATTCACTCAGGATTGAAGCCAAACCAACTTACATCACTTGCCGCTCTCGACTCAACACGCTTACAGCAACAACTCGCCATGCAGTTTGGCGTGCAGCAAGACAAGGTAACCGGAGCCCACACTTATGGAGGACACGGAGAGCAAATGGCAGTGTTTGCCTCACAAGTGAAGATTGACGGCAAGCCATTGTCTGAACTGCCTTTGTCTGCAGAACGTTGGGAAGAAATCAAGCACGCTACCATACAGGGAGGTTCAAACATCATCAAACTCCGCGGCCGCTCATCATTCCAAAGCCCTGCATATCTTGCAGTGAAAATGATAGAAGGTGCCATGGGCGGCACCCCGTTCACCCTGCCTGCAGGTTGCTATGTAAACAACGGGAAATACAAGAACGTCATGATGGCGATGCCGACTGTTATCGACAAAACAGGAGTGCACTTCACCGAACCGCAAGGCACGGCAGAAGAGATGTCCGCGCTCGACGCTTCATACGCTCATCTTCAGAAGATGCGTGACGAGATCATCTCTCTTGGCATTATCCCTGCAATAGCAGATTGGAAAACTGAAAATCCGAACCTCTGATTTTCATCATGCAGTAGGCGTAAGACAATTTACATATCTAAAGAAAGGGTGCATCACTTCAAAATGACGCACCCTTTTCATGTTAACGTTTATCTTCATTCATCATACCTTGTTTTCAGGCTTGAGACAATGGCGATTATAAGGATTATGAGCAGAACGTAGAAGCTTGTGTTGGCCACCGCCTCCGTCTGCCTGACGGACACTGGACGGAATTCCATGTGAATTGTATGTTTACCTGCCGGAACGTACATGCATCTTAATACATAGTCCGAACGGGCTATACCAGCATCCTTTCCATCGATCGCAGCCTTCCACCCTGGATAGTAGATTTCCGAGAAAACTATCAAACCACCGTTCTTCGAGTTGACTTCATAATCGACCTCGTCCGCAATAAGATTAGTCTGTACGACAGTCGCCGAAGAATCACCGGCCGCGGCATCAAGCTGTTTACCAGTAAATACAGACTGGAAGTCCTTGTCAATTACGGCAGTGTGCCTTGGGCTGACTTTGTGGAGGGCGTCCAGTTCCTCGTTTGCATTGCTAACCCATTCCACGCTGTCAACAAACCACGCATTTCCATAAGCCGCATTGTTCTCAATCGGAATACGCGCGTTATTTTGACCTGGAAGAATGAACCACCTCGTGTTCAACATATTAATAACAGGATAAATTGAATCCGTATTGATCTTTGTGAAGTCATATATTGGATAGCCTATTCCAGCAGCCATCGCGGCAGTATCTATAGGCGCAATACGCAAAGCATCAATCACATGGGACATCTCTGGTGAGATGCACGATTCTATAAGTTCTTGATAACGCCTGAGTTTGGCGGCATGATAGCCCCCTACACTACTGTAGAAATATGATGTGGTATTATCATTGAACGTGCTTACTGTGAAGTTGAGTACACGATAATTGCGCTTATCACCAGACTTTGACAATATGTATTGGTCGGCTTCAGTCTTTTGCACACCTTGCGCCGTACGAGGCGATTCGAACATGGAGTCGTTCAAGTAGCGTTTGTTAACCATCCACATGTCAATAAGGCAAATCAATATGATGTACACGTAATTGGGGATCATAAGTGTACGTTTCTTCCCACGGGCGATGCGTAGAAGGAAAAAGCTTCCGAGTAATATAATTATTATTGAACGCCACGCATCAGACGTAAGCATTGCGGTACGCATTGTGTTCAGACTGGCAAGGATGTTCTGGGCTGTAGTAGCGTCAAAGTATCCCTTCTCCGTGTATTGGGCTATAGCGTTTCTGTCGCTTGAACTAATGCAATCACCCAAAACGGCATGTGGAGCAATGGCGAACGCAAGACAAATGATCAATGTAATCAACACGCTTGTAGACAGAGCGTGTATCATCTTGCCACGGCTTTTGCTGTCAGCGCACTGTTCGACAAAGCGTTTAAGTCCAAGCATTGCAAACAACGGGATTGTGAACTCCGCAACAACAAGTATTGAACTAACCGTTCGGAATTTCGCATACATCGGAACATAATCAATGAATAAGTTAGTCAGCCACATGAAGTTCTTGCCCCAGGCAAGCATAACAGACAGAATTGTCGCTATGAGCAACGCCCATTTCAACGGACTCTTATTTGGCAATACTATGAGTGACATTATAAACAAAAAGCACACCAACGCTCCCAGATATACAGGACCACTGGTTCCGGGCTGCTCGCCCCAATACTGAGTGAACGCATCGTATATCCTGTTGTTCGCCAATAGTGGGTCGGCTTTCTTCATCGCGGTTTCATTCTGCGAGAGAGGGACACTCGCGCCACCCATTACGTTAGGGATAAGGAAGGTCCATGTCTCACCTATTCCATAGCTCCATGCGGTGATGTACGATCGTTCGAGTCCGCTGTTTGTCTGGTCTTCCGCCTTACCCGTTTTCACAAGTTCGCTTTTCCCACGCATAGTGTCTTTCGCATATTCATAAGTATGATACAAATTGGACGCATTGAGACCTATGGCGATAACCACGGCTATCAACACGGCCAAAGAGCCCTTCAACCATGAACGGAAGTCAAGCGGACGCTCTGTACGCTTGCTGACAACATTTTTCTTCTTTACGACAACCTTTATCCTCGCCCATAGCGTTTGCCTTGCTAACGGCTCTTTGTCAATAGGTTCGCCCGTCTTTTTATGCATTAAACTTTCAATAAGGAATGCGATGACAATGAGAAGCTCCGGCAAAAGGAAATAGTATGTCATTTGTACATGGTTGCTCATTATCTGAAGCGATGCGAATATTGCGGTCAGCGCGCAACCCAGCAAATAACGCCGACGGTAGCATAAAACAAGACCGGCTATTGTCGGTGGTATATATGCAAGCGTCAGCACCTTCCAAATATGCCCCGCGGCTATGATTATGAAGAAATAGCTTGAGAATGCCCACATAATGGCACCTAAAGCCGCCATCCATTGCCTAAAGTCAAATGCTCTGAGCAATATATAGAATCCGAGCATTGAAATGAAGATATAAAACACATAATCAGGAAGCCACAGATGGTATAGTTTCTCTATAAACGACATCTTCTTTGTTGAGTCGTAAGATGGTGCGATTTGATATGTAGGCATACCCCCAAACACACTATTTGTCCAGCGTGGAGTTTCGCCCCCATGGGTTTCACGATATTGGTTGATTTCAACTCCCAAACCATCTGCCGCACTATTGTCATGCTGGTTCAAACGCCGTCCGTCAATGTCCGCAGGATAGAAATACACCAAAGATATTATACAAAAAAATATCACGCAGGCAATGTCAGCCCACCAAGTCTTTATTTGTTTCATTTCTCAATATAAAATGTATTTGACTTGCAAAGTTAATAATTAATCGATAAATGAACAGCGAGAATGAAGATTTATTTCCTCAGCCCACAAAAGTTCGATTTATTTTATGAAATTCTTGAATTCGGAACAATAGAATCATCAATGTTTTGCTATATTTGCAACAGATTATAAAACATACATATTATGGATATAGAAAAAATCAACGTGTTTCTCGCGAATAAGAGTGACATGTTCCCTCTTGAATCGCTGCCGATGCTAAAGGAACGCTTGGCGCAGGCTTCCCCAGAACAGGACATGGTAATATTGGCAACCAGTTTAACAAGTCCAACAGTTGCGTTAATCGTGTCGATCTTTGTGGGTGAGTTTGGCATAGACAGATTCATAATCGGTGATATTGGCATGGGAATTGGCAAACTGTTACTGACACTCTGCTGTGGGGTTGGGTTTATCTGGTGGCTCATAGATTTGTTTTTAATAATGGGCGCGACACGTAAAAAGAACCTCAACAAGATACTCCTCGCCATAGGGTAAACACAGTATACACAAAGTGACTATATAAAGAAATCCAATCGGTTATTATATACAAGTCAGGCAACATGAAACAGGCTGAATACATAAAGAGTATAGAAATCAAAGCATTATGGAAGGGAGGCAAGCATATAAAATGGGAGTTGCACCCGGACGTGAACATCCTTAGTGGAATTAACGGCGTAGGCAAAAGCACCATCATCAACTATTCCGCAAAGGTATTGAATCAGCTTCATAATGGTGAGATACATGCCGGCGAAGTCGCAGAAGGCGTTACGGTGAAGCTGTATCCCGATGACGCCAACTACATGAAATTCGATGTCATTCGCTCGTTTGACCGCCCATTACTGAACGGAAACTTGCTTGAGAAATTATCGGATTCAAGGGTAAAGACTGAATTGGACTGGCAGATCTACAAGTTGCAGAAAAGATACCTTGACTACCAAGTGAACATCGGAAACAAGATCATAGAGTTGCTTACCAGTAGTGACGAGGGCGAACACAAAAAAGCAGCACTCGTTTCCCTGCCCAAGACCAAATTCCAAGACATAATGGACGACCTATTCAAGGATACAAACAAGACGATCGACCGCAAAAACAACGAGATCCAATTTTTTCAGAACGGCGAAATACTAACGCCATACCAATTATCGTCGGGTGAAAAACAAATGTTGGTAATCATGATGACGGTTTTGGTGGAAAACGGAGAACACTATGCGCTGTTAATGGATGAGCCAGAGATAAGCCTGCACGTAGAATGGCAGAAAGGTCTCTTGAGTTTGATAAGGGAGTTAAACCCTAATGCGCAAATCATACTTTCAACACACTCGCCAGCACTGATCATGGACGGATGGATGGATGTGGTGACAGAAGTCGAAGACGTTACTGTGAAATAAACATGCCAAAAAGATTAGTCGATAATGTCAGTTCGAAATACTTTGAAGCCGCCAACCACATGCGGCCAAAGTGGAAGAAAAACAAGATCATTGTATACGTGGAAAGCTACGATGACATATTTTTCTGGAGGGACGTATTGGCTGAATTTGAAACAGAGGACATAGGATTTGAAGTAGTCTTACCATCACGCTCCAACCTGTCGAGGGGGAAAAAGTCGGCATTAGTCAATCACCTTGGGAAGGGACTCGGAACGAGTATGATTGCATGTGTTGACGCCGATTATGATTACCTTATGCAAGGACACACTGCCGCAAGCAAAGCCATGCTCGATAATCCTTACGTAATTCATACTTATGTGTATGCCATAGAGAATTATCAATGCTATGCAGAAAGCCTGCACAACGTATGTGTGATGGCAACGCTCAACGACCACCGTATATTTGATTTCGTAGCCTATCTGAAACTATATTCTCAAATAGTTTACGACTTGTTCGTCTGGTCAATGTGGTTCTACAGGAACAATCGCGGCAACGAGTTCCCTTTAACATCATTCTGCAACATAACAATGATGCATAATGTCAATATCGCAAATCCAGAAGTCGCACTCGAACAACTACGCAAGGAAGTGAACAGGAAGATAGCCTGGCTTCAGCGCAACCACCCAGAAGCCAAAGGACAACTACAGCCACTGAAAAAAGAACTGGAAGAATTGGGGCTAAAGCAAGACAACACCTATTTGTATTTACAAGGACATCATTTGAAAGACAATATCGTGATGCGCGTACTCGAGCCAGTTTGCACACGCCTGCGCAAGGCTCGGGAAAAGGAGATCATACAATTGGCGGGACACACTCAGCAAAAGGAGAACGAGCTGGCAAGTTACCAGCACAGCATGGCAGAACTAGACCAAATGCTTCGACGAAACACAGATTACAAGTCAACGCCTCAATATCAGCAAATAAGAATGAGTATAATAGAGTTATTAAAGAAAATAGTGGAAGCATAATGGTTGAAATACAAAACACATTGGTTTCGTTGGACCTCTTTTCACGTAAATTCTGCTGTGACCTTGCAGTATGCAAAGGCTGTTGTTGTATTGAAGGTGACGCAGGCGCACCAGTAGAAATTGATGAAATAGCACAAATGGAAGAGGCTTTAGATGTTATCTGGGACGAACTGAATCCAAATGCGCAACAAGTAATTAAAGAAAGCGGCATAGTATACCCGGACGCGTCTGGAGAATTAGTCACGAATCTCATTAAAAATAGAGACTGCGTGTTCGCACAACATACAGAAAGCGGAGCGTGTTATTGCGTATTTGACAAAGCGTATAGAGACGGCCGCATTTCATTCCAGAAACCAGTCTCCTGCCATTTATATCCGGTCAGATTGAAATTGATAGGCGGAATGGTCGGAGTTAATTACGACCAATGGGGCATATGCCAGTGCGGAGTGGAGTTGGGCGAAAAAATCGGACTGCCTCTTTATAAATTCCTAAAGGAACCATTGATAAGGAGGTTTGGTGAAGACTGGTGGAACGAATGTGATCTTACCGCAAAGGAACTGGCAAAAGCCGGCTTTATATAAAATAATAGCGACAAATTATTTGCAGGAACCATTTTTAATTAATAACTTTGCAAACAAACCGATAATAACAACTTTATACTGATTAATTATGGAAGAAAAGAAAATTCCCTACAAGATTTATTTGAGCGAGGAAGAAATTCCAACTCAGTGGTATAACGTGCGCGCAGATATGAAAAACAAACCGGCGCCATTGCTCAATCCAGGAACAGGAAAACCTCTAAAACCAGAAGAACTTGAACCTATCTTCTGTAAAGAACTGGTAAAACAAGAACTTGATGACACGACAAAATGGATAGACATACCCGAAGAAGTCCTCAATTTCTATAAGATGTATCGTCCGTCCCCTCTTGTCAGAGCCTACTTCTTAGAGAAAGCGCTTGACACGCCAGCTCACATCTATTATAAATTTGAAGGTAACAACACTTCGGGCAGCCACAAACTAAATTCGGCCATAGCTCAAGCATACTATGCGAAGAAACAAGGTCTGAAAGGCGTAACGACAGAAACCGGCGCAGGCCAATGGGGTACGGCATTAAGCATGGCGTGTGCTTACTTCGGACTTGACTGCCGTGTTTACATGGTAAAAGTATCATATGAGCAGAAACCGTTCCGCCGTGAAGTCATGCGCACATATGGTGCGCAAGTCACCCCTTCACCAAGCGACACGACAAATGTCGGACGTAAGATCCTGGCAGAACACCCAGGGACGACCGGTTCACTTGGATGCGCTATATCAGAAGCTGTTGAAGCGGCTGTAACAAACGAAGGCTATAGATACGAACTCGGTTCAGTCTTGAACCAAGTGCTCCTACACCAAACCGTTATAGGCCTGGAGACTAAGAAGGCATTGGACAAATATGGCATAAAGGCAGACATAATCATTGGTTGCGCAGGCGGTGGATCCAACTTGGGAGGACTCGCCTCGCCATTCCTCGGAGAAATGCTGCGTGGAGAAAATGATTATAAGATAATTGCAGTAGAGCCGGCGTCATGTCCAAGTTTCACCAGAGGAAAATTCGCTTATGACTTCTGCGATACAGGCATGATATGCCCTCTTGCCAAAATGTATACGCTCGGAAGCCAATTCATACCATCTCCAAATCACGCCGGAGGCCTGCGCTTCCACGGCATGAGTACAATACTTTCACAACTTTACGCTGACGGCATGTTCGAAGCAAGGGCAGTGGAGCAAACTTCGGTTTTTGACGCAGCCGTTAAGTTCGCCCGTGTGGAAGGAATTCTGCCAGCACCTGAAAGCAGCCATGCTATTAAAGTGGCGATTGACGAGGCGTTGAAATGCAAAGAAACCGGAGAGGCAAAGAACATTGTCTTCGGTTTGACAGGAACAGGATACTTCGACCTGGTGGCTTACGAACAATACAACAACAAGACCATGACCGACGTAATCCCTACTGATGAGCAAATAGCCGAAAGCCTTACGAAACTACCACATGTCGAATAACGACGCAGCTACATGCGGACTTTGATTATTTGGAGTGTCAACATTAAAATTAAGACACTCCTTTTTATATTATATAATAAGGTGTAGTCACTACAAAAAGAAAAAACACAAAAAAACTTTTTGCCGTTTGACAAAATAGATGTAACTTTGCAGTTCAATGGGTAAAACCATTATATAAACCACATTAAATTAATAAACAAACTTAAAAAGAAAAAATTCATGATTATCGTACCTGTTAAAGAAGGTGAGAACATTGAGAGAGCTCTCAAAAGATTCAAAAGAAAGTCTGAAAAGACAGGCATTATCAAGGAGGTTAGGACACGCAAGCAGTATGAAAAGCCTTCTGTATTGAAGCGAGTAAAAATGCAACATGCTATTTATGTGAACAAGTTACATACCGCAGAGGATCAATAGCCATAACAAATAGTTAAAATAACAATAAAGTAGCGTCAAAATTTGGTCGGACCAAGATTATTCACTAATTTAGCACGCGAAACAAGTATGCTGAGTTATGTTGAAAGAAAAGTTCTTGGAATACTTCAGATGTGAGCGCAACTGTTCGTCTCTTACGATTCTTAGCTATGGCAAGGATTTAGATGAGTTCGAAGAGTTTTTCGTTGGTCTACATGAAGGCATAACATGGCAATCAGTCGATGAATCTATTGTTCGTGAATGGGTAATATACCTGCTCGATGCACAAAAGATGAAAAGTTCTTCAGTAAACCGGAAGTTGAGCACCCTTCGGTCTTTCTATCATTACCTTATTAAAATAGGCGAGATAGAAAAGAATCCAATGCTGCGGATCGTGGGTCCAAAGAAAGAAAAGGTTTTGCCAGTGTTTGTCAGAGAACAAGACATGGACAAACTGATAGACATATTAGACTTAGACCACAGCTACGAGGGGGATTTAGCCAGAATGGTGATACTCATGCTTTACCTGACAGGTATCAGAAGGGCAGAGTTGCTTGGACTTGAAGACAAGGACATTGACTTTGTAAATAAACAAATCAAGGTAACAGGGAAACGGAACAAGCAAAGAATAATCCCATTCGGAGAAGAACTTGAATCGTGCATAAGAACATACCTGCAGGCGAGAACTGAGAAGTTCCAATGCGGATTTGAGAAGTTCTTCATCAACTCCAAGGGACGCCCAATTAATGAAGCGGCTGTAGAGAAGATAGTAAAGGACAACCTGTCGAAAGTGACAACTCAGAAAAAGAGGAGCGTACACGTTCTCAGGCACACATTTGCCACTGCTATGCTAAACAACAACGCAGACCTTACATCCATTCAGAAATTACTCGGACATACAAACTTGAATACGACCCAGATATACACACACGTGTCGTTTGAGGAGCTCAAAAAGGCTTACCAGAACGCGCACCCGCGTTCATAAAACAATAAGACTATGGAAATAGAAGTTAAATCAATCAAATTTGACGCAACAGACAAGTTGCATGAGTTCATCCAGAAAAAAGTCGGGAAACTGGATAAGTATTGTGACAACATAATAAAGGCGGAGGTGTCATTGAAGGTCGTCAAACCTGCAACAGCTCTCAATAAGGAAGTAAGCATTTCGATAACGCTCCCTGGAGACAAGATATTTGTAGAGAAACTTGGCGACACATTTGAAGAGGCAGTTACACAAAGTATACCAGCAATCGAAAGACAGCTGGATAAATACAAAGAAAAACAGAGTCAAAAGTAAAAAAGATTCTAAAAAAATTTTTCGTATAAAAACTTTTGACTAACTTTGCAGCCGTTTTCCGTGTGATTGACTTCGCACGGGGAGGTCTAAGCCTCTTTAGCTCAGTTGGCCAGAGCACGTGATTTGTAATCTCGGGGTCGTTG
>CAZHZH010000033.1:0-27103 GCA_964537205.1 uncultured Bacteroidaceae bacterium | reverse complement strand
CCTGTTCGACGTTGAAAGCACAATAGGCAAGGGAAGCCGTTTCTTCTTCCGACTGCCCAAAGGCACCATACGTTCCATCGTCGCCGCGGCTTTGCTAATTATTACTTGCAATGGATACAGCCAAACAATGTCCGACACACATAATACTCACCTGCATAATGCAGCGGCATACGCCGACTCAGTATATTTCGCCAATATTGACGGCTATTACCATAAAGCGGTTGTATATGCAGATTCTGTCATTCAAGAGCTGAACGCCGCATACATATCAGAGGGTGGAGACTCAACCCAATTGCTTACACTAATTGGACGGACTTACCATGAGCTCGACTGGTGGAACACCGGTGTAAGAACCGATTATTCAATAATACTTGACGTTCGCAACGAAACAGCTGTCGCTGCACTTGCCCTACAAAATTGGGACTTGTACAAATACAACAATGACATTTATCAACGTCTGTATAAGTCGGCAAATTTCGACTATTCCCTTGAAGAGTCCGTGGAAACCATTCACAAGACAAATATAATCCGACAAACCATTATTAGCATTGGAATTGTATTGGTGTTGGTTGGCATTGTCGTTTTTCTCCTTGTGTACTACCGTATGCATTTGTTGCCTACATTCAACATGCGGCAATTGATGCAGCTAAACAAAAACCTGTTTACTCAAAAGCATAACGACCTGACGGCATTTATCTATCGCGGGGTGAATGACATAAAACAAGCCGACGGATTGGCAATAGGCACAAAGACTTCCGACAAGCCGTCCGTTGACATCCATCTTACTGATCAATGTCCAGCTGCCGATTCTGTGGAAACCCTGATCATACGCAGTTTAACAGAAAGCAGGGAGTTTGTCATCTCTGACGGAACTCTTCGCTCGTTTCTGCTCGTTCCCGATCCGTCCGTCAACAAGGAAGAGACTCCTATTGGCACTATAGGCGCAATGGTCATAGCGTTCCACAACTCATCAATTTCAGTCGATGAAGAGAAAATAATAAGGCTAATAGCACAACAATTAGCGACCTACCTTTACTACGCCAACATCAAAGTGGAAAGTCAAAGAGACTCAATACAAATGAAAGAATACGAGAAGCACCGCACCGAACAAGAAGAAAGCAGCATACATATTCAAAACATGGTACTTGACAACTGCCTGTCGGCTCTGAAGCACGAAACCATGTTCTATCCAAATCGAATCAAGCAGATCCTAAGTTCTGTGGACGAAGACCTTTCTTCCACGGAAACAGCAGATAAGATAGAAACCTTGAACGAACTGATTAACTACTACAAAGAGGTATTCTCTGTATTAAGCGCATGCGCGGCAAAGCAGCTCGACAATGTTGTTTTCAAAAGAAAGAACGTATCCGTGAACATGCTTGTGACGTATGCACAGAAATCCCTAAAACGGCAATCAAATAAAAAAGGCATCAATATCGACTGCGAGGTACACAGCCCGAACGAACTATCAATTATTGGCGACGCCGACATGCTGCGATATCTGATCGACAATATTATTTCATCTATACTGCAAGAGGAGAAAGACGGACATCTGAAGTTGTATACCTCATACACCGACGGAATGGTAAAACTGACATTCATCGACTGCCGTATACAAAAAAGCAAGGATGAGCTATCTAAGATTTTCTCTCCTGAACACTTAAAATACGATGAACGAGAAGACAGGCTTATTGGCGTGGAGTATATGATATGCCGGCAGATAGTGCGCGAACATGATGAGTATGGTGGACGACGTGGCTGCCGGATTAACATTTCAAATTGTGACGAAGGCTACAAGATTGAAGTGATGCTGAACGGATCGATAGACAACGTAGGCAAATAATAAAAACGATATAAATGATATGGATAAATTTAATGTAATCATCGTGGAGGATGTACCACTTGAACTAAAAGGTACTATTGAAATCTTCAAAAACGAAATTCCCGAGGCAAATATCATCGGGACAGCTCAGACTGAGGAAGACTTTTGGACTCTCATGAACCGGCAAACGCCTGACCTGATATTGTTAGACCTTGGATTGGGAGGATCAACTACCGTAGGAGTTGACATATGCAGGAAGCTGCGCGACAAGAACCTTCCAGTTAAAATCCTCATATTCACCGGTGAGGTGCTTAATGAAAAGTTGTGGGTCGACGTACTTGATGCGGGAGCCGATGGAATAATTCTGAAAAGTGGAGAATTGCTGACACCTGGAGACGTACAAAGTGTGATGAGCGGCAAGAAGTACGTATTCAATCAACCTATACTGAAAAAAATAGTAAAGCGTTTTCGCCGTTCAGTACTCAATGAATACAAAAGACAGGAGTCCATCGTTAAATACGACATTGACGAGTATGACGAGATATTCCTCCGCCATTTGGCCTTAGGCTACACCAAAGATATGATCGCAAACCTGCGTAGTATGCCTTTCGGCACAAAATCGCTGGAAAAACGCCAGGCAGACATCATCAGCCGCCTCTTCCCCAACGGAGACAAGGAACGGATTAACGTGCCTCGTCTGATTACCAGGGCATTTGAACTAAGGATTCTCGACGTAGACAATTTGGAGCCTGATGAGGATTAATGACATCACCAACAGAATACCAATTGCACTGCTGATTGCGATTGTAATTATAGCCCTGTGTTCTTGGATAGGCAGCATTTATGAAACAGGATTGAACAACTTGTTCAGTGCAGACGCCATTAGATGGGCGGCAGTCAATCTTGTTCCAAACATAGGTAACGCCCCCTACCCCACAATCATCCTCGGGCTGATCACCTTAGGGGCACTGAAGGAATCAGGGCTAATATACTCATTCAGTTCGAAAGCATCATTGAAACAGAACAGGGCGCTTTCGTTTGCCATCCTTGTATTTGGTATTCTATGCCTTATTACTGCCTTCATGACTTTGTCGCCTAACGGAGTGCTGCGCAATTCATTCGGCGAAATACGCCATTCTCCGTTCACCAAGGGACTTTATGGAGGCATTTGCATAGTTGTATTGTTGGTCAGCAATGTTTACGGCATATCATCAGGCAACTTTACGAATTTGAGCGATACGATAAAGGCGCATACATCATTATTGCAAAAATGCCAAACCTACTTCATTTCCATGATACTTGTCAGCGAGCTGATGGCATGCCTTAACTATACCAACATACTCACAAAAACAAGTACCCTCTACGTCATATTATCATGGTGCCTGTATCTAATCCCTTTAATACTCAATTTGGCGGCAAATGATAAAGAAGCAAAAAAATGAAAGAAGTAAAGCCGGCAACTGAAAGCAAACGCATATTACTACAATGGCACATTTCGTTCACTTCAGTTTAAAACTTTATGAATTGCAGCCTCAACAAAACGGCATTAACAAAAACAACAAAAAAAATTCTCCAAAATGTTTTGCAGATTAGAAAAAAGTCATTACATTTGCATCCCGCTTCAAAAAAGCGTCAAGACAAAGCGATCATAACTAAATGATTAATAGTTTCACTCTACAAATATTGCAATGTAGGCTCGTCATTCATATGTGATATTTCAATGATGAAAAGCCGTTTCGACTGACAACGTTGAATATACTTGCAATTAGTAGTTTTGTCGTGTTTTATTTTGTGTTTGTGTTGTGGCTACTCTTATACGTGACGTAAAAAGGGTAGCCTTTTTTTATTTGTGGTCGTGACGCACTATTTTCCAACCGATTGCGGCAATGATTATGCTCATGATCGGACTGATGATATTGAAGAAGCAATAAGGCAAGTATGTTAGAGTCGGGACGCCAAGAACCGTACTTTGAGTCATACCACATGTATTCCAAGGAACAAGCACGGAAGTGACTGTAGACGAGTCCTCAACCGAACGTGAAAGCAATCGTGGCTCATATCCCTTATTCTTATATATATCCTTGAACATATCAGCCGTAATTATAATCGATACATATTGGTCGCACAAAAGAATATTGTTCATGATCCCTGCCACCACTGTTGATGCCACAAGACTCGTAGTGCCGCTGACGACCTTTACTAATATGGATGTTAGCGAATGTATCATACGACTCGCAACCATAACACCGCCAAAACACATTGCACAAAGTATAAGCCAAACAGTATTGAGCATGCCTGCCATTCCAGTGGTGCTGACAAGATTGTCAACCGCAGTGCTGCCTGTCTCAACATTGGTCGAAGAGAAGTAGGTAATCATAAGCCCCTTTATCATGCTCAGCGTATCTGACTTCCCCGTACCTCCGCCAACGAACAACAATATATCAGGCTGCATAATGAAAGCCATAATTCCCGCCATAACCGCAGAGACAAACAAAACGATCAACGAGGGCAAACGCCGCACGATCATCAGTGCTGTTACAACAGGGACGACAAAGGTCCACAACGACAAGTTGAACGTACGCTCCAGTCCTTCTGTATACTCCGTGATGTGTATGTTGCCCGAAGTATCCATAAAGAAACCAGAAATAAAAAAGATGATCAGTGTAAGAATGAGTGACGGGATAGTCGTACGAAACAGGTTTTTAATATGTGCAAACAGGTTAACGCCCGAACACGTTGAAGCAAGTACGGTGGTATCACTTAATGGAGAGACTTTATCCCCAAAATATGCGCCTGATATTATAGCTCCTGCCGACCAATACTCCGGTATACCCAAAGCTGTGCCTATGCCTATTAATGCGACACCTATAGTCGCCACTGTTGTCCACGAGGAGCCAGTCATAACCGACACTATGGCGCAAATGACACACGTGCTAACAAGAAAGTATGTAGGCGACATGATCTGTACACCATAATATATTAATGTGGGGACAATGCCACTTATCATCCACGATGCCGACATCATCCCGATGAGCAGCAAGATAATCAAAGATACGGCAGAATTGGCTGTGGTATTGATTATTCCCTTTTCCAACTCTTTCCACGGAGTCTTGTACTTCCACATTACGATGCACACACAAACTGCCGTTGAAATAAGCAGCGCGACTTGGGTGCCTCCTCCTAAAGCGTCATTACCAAACAGGATGATAACTAACACCATCATACCTGCCAGGACAAGTATTGGAACACATGCGACCAAAGGATGCGGGGTCTTTATTATCTCTTCCTTGTCCATGAATTAATAAGCGGTCAAAATGGTGTTCAACACAACCTCATATATATTTCCATACGGATAAAGGTTGACATAATTGAGTTCGTCCACTACCGAATCTGGAGTAATTCCAGAGGAGTAGTCGTATTCACCTTCTTGGTTTTCAACGTATGCCACAGCCGGGTAGACGGTATAGGAATACTGTGTAGGAATTGCCTGTAACATAACGTTCTGACCAGCGGTCTTTGTCCCGATTATTGTCATGTCCGTTTGCCCAAGTGATCTCAAACCATAAAGAAGCCATTCTGCCGCACCCTGTGTATTGTCACCTGTTATAAAAAACAAAGGCACGCTGTTTACCGGCGTAACTGTATATGACGCGTTATTGGCGGACTTGTCGGAGTTCCACACTGTTTGCAAAAATGTACCACTAACGTTGCTGACAAGTTTGGCTATTTCGTGGGCACACTCTACCGTACCCTGGTTGCACAATCTCAAATCGAATACGATTTCACTCGGACCTCTGTCGATAAGTGAGGTTAGTGAGGGCACAATAGCGTCAGCGTCATCCATATTTGACAAAAGAATATAACCTACATCGTTTGCCACAATCTTACTTATCAGGACAGCGTCCACACTTACCTTCTCAGATTTCTCAATCGTAATGGTATCTATTGATGACCAATAGTATAAGGCTTCTTCAGTGTTGACATCCAGCTTATTGACTACCAACGTACGTGAACGTCCATTAACCAATTGCGAGGTGTTGGTTGATGACACGTTATTGTTATCTATACGGGAGATGAAGTCATTCCTTTCCAATCCGCACCTTTCCGCTGGTGAATTAGGGTACACTGTAATGACACGTGCATACTGCCTTGTAGTTTCACCGGTAGGATCGGCCATCAGTACAAAATCAATACCATAAGAATCTGCATGATTAAAGTAGCCACATGGATTTCCGTCACTTGCTACAGTGTCGATCAAGCAATATGACCACTTGTCGCCCGGACCCAATGCCACCAGCTCTTGGATGAAGGTTGTAGGAGAATCAAAATAACTTTTCCAAGCCAGGTCCTTTATACTGTCATTCCACAAATACCATTCCGACATGACTTCCTGCATCCAATGGCATGCCGCAGTCTTCTCTTCGTACTCGTATGTCCTGTCTTCACCACATGACATGAACGAAGCTACTAACAAGCAGGCGGCAATCAAGCCGCCTGCTTGTCTTTTATTAATTATTTTGGATATACTCATATATCTTCAAGACATCCTGTGTGTCAACCGTTCCGTCGCCATTAACATCGCTCTTGACATCTCCTTCTGCACCCGATTCGTCACCAGTCGATTCTTGTATATATTCATAGACTTTCAATACATCTTGAGTGTCTACTGAGCCGTCTCCATTGACATCCTCAGGAAGTGATGCGTCATACTTGGTCAGTGTCAAAGTGAAATTATCAACTTTATAGAAATATCCTGCTTTCACGCCGATCTCAAGCTCGCCGGTCTCATCAACATAAACGTCGTTGATGATTGCCTTTGTGAGATAGTGACTGCCCAAATCGCTTGACTCTACAGTGACCGTGGAGTCACCGGCAAACACCGTTATCTCGTGATCTTCGGTGGAGCCTACCATGGCAGTTAGCCTGTAATATCCTTGAAGGAGACCGTGCACGGTCTGACTGACACCCGAGCTTGTGTTATTTGATTGCGAATCATGCAGGTAATATGTTCCGTCTGCATTGACACTCTTATACTGCAATGATGTAGCGTTGTATACCTTTCCATTAGTAGTCCAACCATTAGCATTGCCTTCCTCGAATGAAGGATTGACTATTGACGAAGTGCAATCAATGTCCAGATCAGGATTAAAGGCAGATGCAACATAGTTGGCAACTGCAGAGTCGATGGACAGATATAAGGCACGTACCTCTGAATTTGACATTGTTTGTGCTGAGAACGCCGCCTCACCTGTATTAATGCGCGCATTCAAGTCGTTTGTTAAAGCCGCCGCATTATAATCTTCATACTCATTTATCGCTTGATATGCGGACTCTATGCTCTTTGCCAAAACCAAGTAAGTCGGATCATGTGCCAACATGGCGTAAGCGCGGAACGACTTCGTAACATTCGAAGCATAGAAATAACCACGCAACGCCTCTACTGCTGTTCCTTCGTCGACGACATCGACCCACTGAGGATCAGCGTCGTTTATCTGCATTGCGCCACTTGGTGTTGTTGTATTCACGTAAGTGCCTACTACAGCACTATCAACGTTTGCCTGTACGCCACTTACCACGTTCACATCCTTACCGGTGAGTTGCTGCACAGCCGAACTTGATGCCATCACCTCATAAGTGTGTCCTGCCTGAAGAGTTGTCACGTTGGTTGTCTTGCCGCTGATGCCCGCCGCTGAATGTGAATCGATTTGACGTGCGACTATTCCAGTTGTGACAACCGCATCGAAAGGCACGGTAATGAATCCCCATTTGTCAGCAGGCTGATTTACACTGAGTGTTGCTGTCTCAGCCTTAAAGTCAGCCAACGGCTTGAAGTCATATCCTGGTACAAGCGTCAAATTGGCACACACTCCATTTTTGATATAGTTTATACCTGATGACGGGTTCGCATTCTCATTCACATAATATAAGGCGTTCGGATTATTAGGCGGAACAGGAAGGTCGGATATTTTATCCACCTCAGTCAAGTCATAACTTGTCGCCTGCTTGTATGCCGTTTTCTTTGCAAGAGTGGTAAATGCGTTCGCATCCCATGTGCCAGTAAGTTTCAAGCATCCGTTTTCATAACCAGCGGCAGCCATATCGCTACCTTTTAGGACAAATCGTATAATTGTGTCCGATGCCTCTTCTTTATGCAGGGCGTCACTTACATGCAGACTTTCAATCGTATCCTTCATCACTCCATAGTAAAGGTTTCCGACTGAGATTGGGCATGCGCTTGTTGACGTTATCGCATACGACAACGTTTGCCTTCCGCCTTTCTCTATCTCGGCCTTCGAAGTCTTATAACCAACATAGTTAAAAGTCTTTCCATCGTCCGTACTCTCATAAATCAGCATTCGCGGAGAACCTTCAAAACCAGTAGAACCCCTGTCCTGCAACTCGACGATTCCCGTTGCCTTGCTATTGTATACCACCCTGTAGGTCTCTCCGTTGTGTGTCTCGTAGTCAGTACTTCCATCTACACTCATGCCCTTAAGGTAGAGTTTGCTTTCAGGAACTACAGTCTCAACACGCAGAGTGGCCAGAACATTCAAACTTCCATCCGTCACGGTTATATACCAGGTGCCTTCAGTCGTTGGCTTGGCCGACATAGTGAATCTCACAGCCTCGCCCGTATTGGGGATGACGGTTTCATTGTCCTTGCTCTTGGCAGACGACAAGTTGCTTGGTTTTGAAGTTGTGGTGCCGGCGAAAAGATATATACCATTCGAATAGTCAAGTGTTCCGTTGTTTTTGACTTCGAATGTAAAATCATTAGATCGGTTCATGTAAACTGTCGCATGCGAGACAAACTCGGCTGACAGGTTTTGTTTCTTGGGGTACACTCCTGTTACGCATTCCTGCCAAGAGTTGTTGAATCCCCAGTTAGGATCCTTGCCTCTTGCCACCGTATAGTAGCCGTCCGACTGGCCGCCCCATCCCATGTTAATATGGAAATAGCCTGTTGAAGCTTGATAGCCATCAACTACTACGGCGTGTCCGTCACCACTTGAGCTGACTCCACTATACAGAACCGGACGCTGTTTTATAAGTTCATTGTAAAGCAGTGTCGCCCATGCGTCATCGGAATAATTATTATATGCTTCTCCCCAATCCTTGCTGTTTTCCGTTCCGCCATTCAAGTTAAACGAATTGCTGAACACTGTACGGCAATTGTTATTGTATCCTGCCGTGCTTGCGCCATAAGTCAAACCGGCTCCACCGCCGACAAAGGCTACAAGTGTCGCTACAGCGTCTGTATATTCGCTTGGTTCAGAACCGTAATACTGCTCTCGCATCAGATCCCACTTCATTTTGGTTCCTTTTGGGAAAGCTGTCGTGGCATTGGCTTCACTTCCGTAAGTATAACTGCTCGTACTGCCTAAAGTAGCGGTAGGCAAATCCTTCCGCCAATAATACAACACCTGTGATGCGGCAGTAGCCACACACCCGGTAGCGCTTCGTCCACCAGCTTTCAACGTAGGGCATTTATCATTATAAGGGCTGCTTTGATGCCAATGTGTCTTGATCAGAGGAGCGACATCCACACGATCGGTTGTCGCGCTTACAAGTGGAGCGGTCCTTCTTGGCGCGTTTTCCGCTTGTGCCGCTTCCACCAAACCTCCATAATACTCCAGGTACCATGAAAGGAACGGAGGCAGGTTGTCCTCATCGAAATCGCCGCTCTCTGTATATCCCAACACTTCAGGCAAAGCGTCATCACCGCTCACAATGACAAAGCCGAGTCCTTTCCCCCTACTAAATATATAATAAGGTGCTGACGCGGATGCTTTCGCGGAAAGTCTCACTCCCTTGCTGTTCTTTCTGACAGCCTTCTTCACTAATGCAGGAGTCGATGTAGTGCTTGGCATAAAATTCTGTGCCAACTGCTTGGCCTTCTCAATGTCAATTGGGTCAGCAAACAGGCTCGTTGTAAACAACAGAGCGAAACAGACGGATGTAATTATTTTCTTCATTACGTATTTTATATTAATTATTCAAAGATTGTTATATGTAGTATTTAATCATCAAGTTTTAGTACTGCCAAGAAAGCTTTCTGAGGCACTTGTACATTGCCTATTTGCTTCATGCGTTTCTTTCCCGCCTTTTGTTTTTCAAGTAGTTTCCGCTTGCGGCTTACGTCGCCACCATAGCATTTGGCCAACACGTCCTTGCGTACCTGCTTCACCGTCTCGCGCGCCACAATCTTGCCTCCTATTGCCGCTTGAATGGCAATGTCGAATTGCTGACGCGGCAACAGATCCTTCAAACGTTCGCACATGCGCCTGCCAAGCGCTACGGCATTATCTGCGTGAGTCAGCGTGGACAAGGCGTCGACACTCTCGCCATTCAGCAATATGTCAAGCTTCACAAGCTTTGACGGACGATAGCCGGCGCTATGGTAGTCAAATGATGCGTAACCACGACTGATGCTCTTCAACTTGTCATAGAAGTCTATGACAATCTCGCCTAACGGCATTAGGAACTCAATCTCGACTCGGTTGCCGGCGATAAACTCCTGCTTCTTCAACTCTCCCCGTTTGCCAAGGCACAATGTCATTATCGGACCGATATAAGTAGCGGTGGTTATGATTGTGGCATTGATATACGGTTCTTCAACATGTTCTATCAGAGTAGGTTCAGGCATACTCGACGGGTTGTGCACCTCCTGGCATTTTCCATGTTTGTCATACACCATATACGACACATTAGGCACGGTGGTTATGACATTCATGTTGAACTCACGGTCGAGTCTTTCTTGAACAATCTCCATGTGCAGCAGGCCAAGGAACCCGCATCGGAAACCAAATCCCAATGCCGCCGAACTCTCATGTTGGAACGTAAGTGAGGCGTCGTTCAGTTGGAGTTTCTCGAGCGACGCTCGCAAGTTCTCATAGTCTTCAGTTTCTATAGGATATACGCCGGCAAAGACCATTGGCTTCACTTCTTGAAAACCCGCGATTGCCTTGTCGCTTGGATTCGCCACGGTGGTGATAGTGTCTCCGACCTTCACCTCCACCGCATTCTTGATTCCTGACACAATGTATCCCACATCTCCGGTGCCAAGCACCTTCTTTGGAATCATGTCCATTCTCAATACTCCTATTTCCTCCGCCACATACTCCTTTTTGGTATTGATGAACCTGACCTTCTCGCCCGACCGCATCACACCGTTCACGATCTTGAAGTATGCTATGATACCACGGAACGAATTGAATACCGAATCGAATATCAAAGCCTGCAATGGCGCGTTTTCGTCGCCACTCGGATGTGGTATTCTCTGTATGACCGCATCAAGAATCTTGTCCACGCCCATGCCGGTCTTGCCCGACGCAAGGATTATCTCGTCACGTTTGCAACCTAACAAGTCCACTATTTCGTCAGCCACCTCATCGGGCATGGCGTTCGGCATGTCACACTTGTTTATGACAGGTATAATTTCCAAGTTGTGGTCAATTGCCATGTACAGGTTCGATATTGTTTGCGCCTGCACTCCTTGAGTGGCGTCGACAACGAGCAAGGCTCCCTCACAGGCGGCGATACTTCGCGACACCTCGTAAGAGAAGTCTACGTGTCCAGGAGTGTCAATCAGATTCAGCGTGTAGGTTTCCCCATCTTTTTTGTACTCCATTTGTATGGCATGACTTTTTATTGTTATGCCCCGCTCACGTTCCAAGTCCATATCGTCGAGCATCTGGCCTTCCGTGATCTTTATCGTATGGGTATATTCCAGCAATCTGTCAGCCAAGGTGGACTTGCCATGATCGATATGCGCTATAATACAGAAATTCCTTATATTCTTCATTCAAGCATACTATTCGAAATTGATACAAAGATAGTAATAAATTTGTGATTAACGGGTAAACATGCTGTAAAAAAGCTGCAGGCGGTCGGTAAAAAGCAAAAAGAAGAAGATGCGCCACTTATCTGCTGACACATCTCCCTCTTATAATTGTAATATAAACTCTCCTCAAGAACCCGTTCTTACTTCAATGAGTAAATGTATGGGTCCTTCTCGTCACCTGATTCTGAAACAGCAAGTTTGTCCTCACGAAGCAACCAACCCAATCCAAGGTTGAAATCTTTTTCTGCCAACTTTGTTGTCTTCTTGATTTGCTTGTAAGTCTGACCGTTGTTCTCAGACAGTGCATGCCAAATAAGACCTGCAATGTTTCCTGCCTTTTCCTGTAACATAATCTTTTTACTTTAACCTAAAATTAATACACTAAAACCTATGTGAATCATTTCACGCTGCAAAGTTAAGACTATTTCCTTATTTCACAATGTTTTTTTTGAAAAAACAATACAGAAAATCGTTTTATTGTGTGCGCACACAACAATTTGCAATCTATATTGAGCAACTCGGGCTATAAAATACCTTAATTGTAATCTTCGGGTGTGAACACGTATTCTTGTATCTTGCGATGCGTGGTCGCATCATAATATGCATATATGATGTTCAAGCCTTCCGCCTTGACAAACCGGAGGTCCACCGAGTTGCGCAACGATTTAAGCAACATCTCCCTCGCATCATTGTATTTGCTGTTCATCTCTGCATACATCGCCGAGTCTCCCTTTACTGAGTAATAATACACATAATTATTTTTCCCGTCATTGCGACAGACAAGGCTGTCGAGATAAATGAGGTCTTTGACTATCATATTCGGGCAGTTCTTCTCTGTGTATTCTATCGCCTCACGCTCAAGCCGTTCTCTTTTTGATTCCTGGCACGAACTCATGGCGGCCACTGCCGCCAATGCAAGAATTGTCATGATGCCATACTTCGTCATGGTTGTTGTAATTGTCTGCTTCAATTGGTTCATACATGTCATACAGCGCATATTTATTCGTTCCGGTCAGCGTCCATCTGCCTTATGGCTTCGGACAGTGCGTTTGAAAGTTGGTCGGGACAAGAGGTCCGCTTGTATCCACAACGCAGTCCTTGAAGGCGGTCGATTACATCTTCCGCTTTCATGCCCCGGACCAAAGTGGATATTCCCAGCGTATTGCCAGGGCATCCGCCGACGAACTGCACGTCCTGTACGACATGGTTATCGTCGATATCCACTTCTATTTCGCTCGAACATGTGCCGTGTGTCTTGTATATTGCTTTCACCTTATTATATTATATGCGCTATTTATTACTTTGAAACACCAAGAAGTTAAGGTCTGCATATCATGGACTATTCGCATTCCACGTAAACCGGCTCTTAACTTCCCTCTTATTTTGCCATTCCATACAGGCCGGAGCCTGTACGTCTGTCATTTCATGTTGGTATAGACATTCTGGACGTCGTCGAACTCCTCGAGACGCTCCACCATCTTGTCTATGGTCTCACGCTGCTCGTCGGTGACCTCCTTCAAGTCGTTAGGGACATAAGTGAACTCAGCGGACGTGATTTCATACTTGTGATCCTCAAGATATTTTTGTATCTGCGCAAAACTCTTTGGATCGCCATAGATAGTGATGATCGTCTCCTCCTTGTCCTCGTCGGTCTCTTCGTCATATTCGTCATTCACGCCGTAGTCAATCAAGTCGAGGATCATCTCGTCCATATCCACGCCTTCTGGTTTCTTGAACGAGAAAGTGGAATAGTGGTCGAACAGGTATGCGAGTGAACCCATCGTGCCGAGTGTCCCATTGAACTTGTTGAATATACTGCGAACATCTGCCACGGTGCGTGTAGGGTTGTCTGTCAGTGTGTCAACGAACACTGCCACTCCATGCGGTCCGTATCCCTCATAAGTCATGGTCTTCCATGCCGATTTGTCCTTGCCTATCGCATTCTTTATCGCACGGTCGATGTTCTCTTTTGGCATGTTTTCATGTCGGCAAGTAGCGATCACCGCGCGCAAGTGCGCATTGTTGTCAGGCTCAGGTCCGCCTTCCGCTACTGCTATGGCTATTTGTTTGCCAAGACGTGTGAATGTCTTGGCCATGTTGCCCCATCTTTTCAATTTGCGGGCTTTTCTAAATTCAAACGCTCTTCCCATTATGTGTTATTGTTATATGTTCTGTTTTTAATCAATGTGGTGATTCTGTCTGGTGGGGGTTATTTCCCGCGTACTATCGCGCCAGTGGCCTTTACTATCGCCTGCTCTATCTTCGCCATAACGGCTTCTATTGCCTTGTCGTTGAGTGTTTTCTCATCGCTCTGCAACGTAAAGTTGACCGCGTATGATTTCTTTCCCTGTTCAAGGTTCTTGCCTTCGTACACATCGAACAACCGGACTTCGCGCAGGAGCTTCCTCTCCGCCCCGTAAGCGGCGGCCTCAATTTGTGCGAACTCAACGTTTTTGTCAACCAGCAAGGCAAGGTCACGGCTGACGGCAGGGAACTTAGGTATTTCGCGGAAGGTGACATTCTTTCCCTTTATCAACAGCATTAGGTTGTTCCAATTGAAATCGGCAAAATAGACGGGAGCCTCTACGCCGGCCTTCTTTGACTGCCTCTTGTTCACTATGCCGTATCTGACTATCATTTTCCCGTCACGTGTAGCCACGAGTGTCGATGCCGACCACACGTCGTCCGCCTTTTCAGTGAACGTGATTCCTCCAAACGGAACGCCTACCCTCCTCAATATATTCATCACGTATGCCTTCAGCTCGTATACACTTGAGTCCTCATCTGGATGCGCCCAACTTCCTCTCACCCGCTTGCCTGTGACCCATAGTCCGAGGTGGTAATCCTCAGAATAGCCGGAAAGCACGGTCTTAGATGTTTGGGCGTTGCTTACCGTCACCCTTTCCTTACTTTTCTTCGAGGCCTCATAATAATAGCAGTTGCCGAATTCAAAGAATTTCAAGTCCGGCATTTTACGGTTCGTATTATGGCTGACGCACTCAAGGCCTCCGAAAAGCAATGTCTGGCGCAACACTCCAAGATCGGCGCTTAACGGATTCATGAGCTTCACGAGGTTTTCCGCCTTGTACGTCTCCATATCATCGTAGTATGACGTCTTCGTCAGTGAGTTGTTCAGGATCTCGTTGAATCCACAACCGACGAGCTGTTCCCCGACGAGGTTTTGCAACTTGTGCGACTTGTCGAGTTCTCCTTTTATCGTAAGCGACGATTTGAGTTGTGAAGGTATCTCCACATTATTATATCCGTATATACGCAGCACTTCCTCGACTATGTCACAAGGACGGGTCACATCCACCCTGTAGGCTGGCACCTGGAGTTTCACGGTCTCAGCCGTTTCGTCGAGGATCTTCATGCCCAAATCCACGCAGATCGACTTGACAGTCTCCTGAGGGATTACCTTCCCTGTCAAATCCCAAAGATATTTGTATTCCAGTTCCACAATCGCGTCCTTCGGCAGGTTGTCATTCTTCACGTCCACGATGTCCATCGCTATCTCGGCTCCGGCAAGCTCCTTGGCCATCATGGCGGCCATTTTGGCTGCATAGATTTGCCCGTCGGGATCAATGCCGCGCTCAAAGCGGTAGCTTGCGTCAGTCTGCAAGCCATGACGGCGCGCGCTCTTGCGTATCCATGTCGGATGGAAATAAGCCGACTCAAAAAGCACGTCCTTTGTAGTCTCATACGTTCCGCTGCCCTTTCCTCCGAACACTCCGGCAATACACATCGGTTCTTCCTCATTACATATTGCGAGGTCATGGTCGGATAGTTTGTGCTCAACTCCGTCGAGCGTGACAAACGGCGTGCCTTCAGGCATGGTCTTGACTATCACCTTTCCGCCTTTTATCATGTCGGCGTCGAAACAGTGCAACGGTTGCCCGAACGCCATCATTATGTAGTTTGTTATATCAACTATGTTGTTGATTGGCCGCAGCCCAACCACCGTCAGCTTTTCCTTGAGCCACTTCGGCGATTCTTTCACGTCGCACCCCTTCACCGATACTGCCACATAGCGCGGACATGCCTCAGTCTGATCAACTTCCACCGTTATTGGCAGGTCGTGTGAGTCCACTTTGAAACCATCGACGCTTGGACGGTGCAATGCAGTGGCATGGCCATGCTGGCGCAGATAAGCGTAAAGGTCGCGGGCCACTCCCCAATGGCTGCACGCATCGGAATGATTCGGGGTTATGCCTATACCTATCACGTAATCGCTTTCAAGTCCGTAATATTGTGCCGCCAGAGTGCCGACAACGGCGTCGTCGGGCAGTTCTATTATTCCAGCGTGACTCGTCCCTATGCCTATTTCGTCCTCGGCGCAAAGCATGCCGTTGGATTCGATTCCACGGAGTTTCGACTTCTTTATGGTGACTTCCTTGTCACCGTCATACAACTTCGTACCCAGCGTGGCGGCAATGGTTTTCAAGCCTTGGCGGCAGTTGGCCGCTCCGCAAACTATCTGCTCCACCTTGCCTCCGCCCAGGTCTACGGTGCACACATGCATGTGGTCGCTGTTCGGATGAGGTTCGCACGTAAGAACTTGTGCGACGACAAGCCCGGCAAGACCGCCTTTGATTGATTGAACTTCCTCAAGACTTTCCACCTCCAAACCCACACTTGTGAGCGCGTCTGACAATTCATTGGGAGACATGTCGAAATCGACATATTCTTTAAGCCACTTGTAACTGATGTTCATATATCTCTGTTTTTACTTTCAATGGTTAAGGAACAAGAGTCCGCATGCCGATGTGCGGCAATGGTGTCACATGCCTTTCTTGTTCCAACTTGCAAAATTACAACAAATTGGCGAACTGGCAAAATCACAAACGACAAAAGTGGCTTCGACCCGCCCTATTTTATGGTGACGGCGCGTTTTCGCCGTATGCCGAGACGATGCCCAAGCCTTCATGCGGGCAACGCCGGCCATGCCGCATAAGCGCGAAAGGCTTACGTGACAATCTTGGAAAGGTGACTTGATTTTGCCTTGAACTTAATGAAGTTACCACGACAACCTCATAAAGTTATGCGCTGAAGTTAATGAGGTTGCCGGCACTGCACAGATGTCATTTAAGTAATATGCCGCCACTGAGCAAACAAGACGTTTATCTTTAAAAATAGGATGGTTTCCTAAATTAATCAAGCCCGCAACACGCCCAACTCATAAATTTTGTCTATCTTTGCAAGGTTTTTAACAGCGCAAAACAAAATGGAAAACAGAAGCATAGTATCTATAGCAGACTACTCAAAGGAGAAGATACAGTACCTTCTTGACATGGCGGCGGAATTCGAAAAGCAGCCCAACCGGACTTTACTCCAAGGCAAGATAGTGGCAACTTTGTTCTTCGAGCCGTCCACCCGTACACGCCTCTCGTTCGAGACAGCGGCCAACAGGCTGGGAGCCAAGGTTATTGGATTCACCGACCCGAAAGCCACAAGCTCGTCAAAAGGAGAGACTTTGAAGGACACCATCAAGATGGTAAGCAATTACGCCGATGTCATCGTGATGCGGCACAAGCTTGAGGGCGCGGCTCTCTACGCAAGTGAAGTTACAAACGTCCCTATCATCAACGCGGGCGACGGAAGCAACCTCCACCCTTCACAGACAATGCTCGACCTCTATAGCATCTACAAGACACAAGGCACATTGGAGAACTTGAATATATATCTTGTGGGCGACTTGAAGTACGGCAGGACTGTACACTCGCTATTGATGTCAATGCGGCGCTACAACCCTACTTTCCACTTCATCGCGCCAAAAGAACTGGAAATGCCCGACGAGTACAAGGAATACTGCAAGCAGGAGAACATCAAGTACATCGAGCAGAAGGATTTCAATGAAGACACGATAGCCGACGCCGACATCCTCTATATGACGCGGGTACAAAAAGAAAGGTTCACGGACTTGATGGAATACGAACGGGTGAAAGACGCGTACATCCTCAGGGCCGACATGCTGGGCAAATGCCGCAAGAACATGAAGATCCTGCACCCGCTGCCACGTGTCAACGAAATAGAGTACGATGTCGACGACTCGCCTCATGCATACTACTTCCAGCAGGCGCAAAACGGACTATACGCCCGTGAGGCCCTCATTTGCGATGTGTTAGGTATCACTTTAGAACAAGTTAGAAATGAAAAATAAAGACTTACTCGTAGCGGCGCTACAAAACGGATCGGTCATCGACCACATACCGACCGACAAGTTGTTCACCATAGCCAAACTGTTGGAACTCGACAAATGCGTGGAACCGGTGACAATCGGAAACAACCTCGAAAGCAACAAGATGGGAAAGAAAGGACTGATCAAGGTGTCGGGAAAGTTCTTTTGCGATGAGGAACTCAGCCGCCTGGCCATCGTCTGCCCCAATATGCGGCTGACCGTAATCCGCGATTATGAAGTCGTTGAGAAACGCAACATCACACTGCCGGACACGCTGACAAACATAATAAGGTGCGCAAACCCCGTGTGCATAACCAACAACGAGCCTATGAAGACTCTCTTTCACGTGGACAAGGAGAAGGGACTTCTCAAGTGCCACTACTGCAACAAAACCCAGAAATTAGGAAACGTAAAACTACTAAAATAATATATGTCAGGATTTAAGGAGCGCGCAAAGCTCAACTTATCAGAAGTAAACCAAGAAGTATTAAAGGAATGGAACGAGGAAGACCTCTTCCACAAAAGTATAACAGAACGAGAAGGTTGTCCGTCATTCATATTTTATGAAGGACCTCCATCAGCCAACGGACACCCGGGAATCCACCATGTCATGGGACGAACCATAAAGGACACCTTCCTGCGCTACAAGACCATGCAGGGCTACCAAGTGAAGCGCAAGGCGGGATGGGACACCCACGGACTGCCGGTAGAACTGTCGGTGGAAAAAAACCTCGGCATCACCAAGGAGGACATAGGAAAGAAGATCAGCGTCGACGAATACAACAAGGCGTGCCGGAAGAACGTGATGATGTACACCAGCGAGTGGACGGAACTCACCAACAAAATGGGATACTGGGTCGACCTCGAACATCCATATATCACCTACGACAACAAATACATTGAGACTCTTTGGTTCTTGCTGAAGAAACTCTACAATAAGGGACTGCTGTACAAAGGGTACACAATACAACCATACTCTCCGGCGGCAGGCACAGGACTGTCAAGCCACGAGCTCAACCAGCCGGGATGCTACCGCGACGAGAAGGACACGTCGGTCACAGCGCAATTCACCGTCTGCGAGGACCAGACACTCATCAATGTGCCGTCAGGACTGAAGCTCTACTTCCTTGCATGGACCACCACCCCGTGGACCCTCCCTTCGAACACCGCGCTGTGCGTCGGTCCGAAGATCGACTACGTGGCGGTAAGGGGAACTAACCCGCTAAGCGGTGAAGAGGCAGTCTACATCGTGGCGGAGGCTTGCTTGCAAAAGCTCTTCCCTATCGAAGAAGGCAAGCAATATGAGATCGAATGGAAGGGCAAAGGCACCGACCTTGTGGGCTTGCACTACCATCAGCTCATGCCATGGGTCAAGCCTTGCGCCATAGAAGACGACAAACTTGTCGACAAGTCCGCCGACGCGTTCCGTGTCATCCCGGGTGATTACGTGACCACCGACGAGGGAACAGGCGTCGTACATATAGCCCCTACGTTCGGAGCTGATGACGCCAAGGTGTCGAAGGACGCAGGCATACCGTCACTATTCATTATCGACAAGGCGGGCGACACACGCCCTATGGTCGACTTCACAGGCAAGTACTTCGTCAAGGCCGACATGAACGAGGAATTCATAAGCAAGTTCGTTAACGAGGACTACTGGAAGCATTCAGGCGACTACGTGAAGAACGCGTACGACCCCAAATATAATAAGGACGGGAAATACGATGAGAAGACCGCCAACAAGGAAAAGGACCTCAACATCGTCATGTGCCTTGAGATGAAGGAGGCTGGCACCGCTTTCAAAATAGAAAAGATAGTGCACAACTATCCGCACTGCTGGCGTACGGACAAGCCTATACTCTACTACCCTCTCGACTCGTGGTTCATCAAGTCCACGGCTAAAAAGGACAGGATGTACGAGTTGAACAAAACCATCAAATGGAAGCCGGAGTCTACAGGTACAGGTCGTTTCGGCAAATGGCTTGAGAACCTTAACGACTGGAACTTGTCCCGTTCACGCTTCTGGGGCACCCCTCTGCCTATATGGCGCAACCGCGACACGCATGAGGAAATCTGCATAGGAAGTGTGGAGGAACTATATAATGAAATAGAAAAGGCAGTAGCGGCAGGCGTTATGAAGAACAACCCGCTAAAGGAAAAAGGATTCGTTCCTGGCGACATGTCACAAGAGAACTATGACCGCATTGACCTTCACCGTCCGTATGTGGACGACATAAAGTTGGTAAGCGACGCAGGAAACGTCCTCACCCGCGAACTCGACCTGATCGACGTATGGTTCGACTCAGGCTCAATGCCGTACGCACAGGTACACTATCCGTTTGAAAACAAGGAAGTGATCGACAACAAGACAGCGTTCCCGGCCGACTTCATAGCCGAGGGCGTGGACCAGACCCGCGGATGGTTCTTCACCCTGCACGCAATCGCAACCATGGCATTCGACTCTGTTGCGTTCAAGACGGTCGTGTCAAACGGACTCGTACTCGACAAGAACGGAATCAAGATGTCGAAACGGCTTGGGAATGTGATCGACCCGTTCGACTGCATAGCAAAATATGGAGCTGACGCCGTACGCTGGTACATGATCACAAACTCGTCACCATGGGACAACCTGTCGTTCGACCCCGACGGCGTAAAGGAGGTGACAAGCTCGTTCTTCATAAAACTCCACCAGGCATACTCGTTCTTCACCATGTACGCCAATGTTGACGGCTTCGAATACAAAGAGCAAGACGTGGCTTACAACGACCGCCCCGACTTCGACCGCTGGTTGCTGTCCGAGTTGAACTCCCTTGTGAGGGACGTCAGGTCGTACCTCGATGATTACGACCCTACACCTGCGGCGCGCCTGATACAGAAGTTTGTAATAGATTACCTCTCCAACTGGTACATCCGACTCAACAAGCCTCGTTTCTGGGCTGGCGAGATGACCACAGACAAGCTGTCGGCTTATCAAACACTGTACACCTGTCTCGACACGCTGAGCAGGCTGATCGCTCCAATAGCTCCTTTCTATGCCGACCAGCTCTACCGCGACCTCAACGACTCTACCGGCAAAGACGCTGCAAAGAGCGTGCATTTGGCCAAGTTCCCTACATACACAGAGGAACATATCGACACAGAACTCAACGAGGCCATGCAGGCCGCAATGGAAGTCACTTCAATGGGTCTTTCCATCCGCAAGAAAGTAAAGATTCCGGTAATACAGGCCCTGCACGCCATCGCCGTCCCTAACACCGATCCGCTGCTCAGCGCGCGCATCAACCGCATGGCGTCAATCATCAAGAAGGAAGTCAACGTAAAGGAGCTTGAACTCATGGACGGAGCCATGCTCGAAAAGAACGTGAAATGCAATTTCAGGGTTATGGGCAAGAAGTTCGGCAAACTCATGAAGGCCGTGAACGAGGCAGTGACCCACATGTCGCAGGAGCAGATAGCCCGGCTTGAAGCCGACGGACAGATAACACTGAACGCAGGCGGTGAAAACGTTGTCGTCGAACTGTCGGATGTCGACATTGTGTCGCAAGACATCCCAGGCTGGAGCGTTGCCAACGAAGGCACCCTGACCGTCGCGCTCGACATCACCGTCACTCCAGAGTTAAAGGTCGAAGGCAGCGCGCGCAAGCTGATAAAGCAGATACAAAACCTGCGCAAGTCCACAGGACTCGAAATCACCGACCGCATCGTGGTCAGCGTTTCCGACTGCCCTGAGACCGAAGCCGTGCTAAGCAAGTTCAAGACCAACATCGCCAACCAAGTACTCGCAAACGACATCAGCCTTGCCGACAACGATGGTGACGAGTTCGACTTGGGCGACTTCAAAGTAAACATAAAAATAAACAAGGCGTGAACAAGAGACAAACTCTCATCATTTCCATGATTATCGTGTTGGTTCTCGTCACAGACCAGATTACAAAGGTCTTGGTGAAAACCAGCATGACTCTTGGAGAACACATACACATCACCGACTGGTTCCAGATCGCCTTTGTCGAAAACGACGGCATGGCGTTCGGTATTACATTTGGAAGCAAGGTCGCACTGACGTTGTTCCGCATTATAGCAGTTAGCCTCATCGTCTGGTATGTTTATAAGTTGACGACAAAGCGTCTGAAGACCGGACTGATGGTCTGCCTCGCCTTAGTTGCGGCAGGCGCGGTCGGCAATGTGATCGACTGCCTGTTTTATGGAGAGATATTCAGTGAGTCGACTCATTTCACAGTGGCCGGCTTCGTTCCATGGGGCGAGGGATATAGCGGATTCCTTACAGGCAAAGTAGTCGACATGTTCTATTTCCCACTTATCGAATGGAACATGCCCGGATGGACATGGCTCAACAGCATACCATTCCTTCCCGACGCTTACGAACACTGCGTGTTCTTCAGCCCTGTATTCAACGTGGCCGACGCAAGCATCAGCTGCGGAGTCATCGCTCTCATCCTGTTCTACCACAACACCGTGAGCAAGTTCGCCTATTCGCTCGCCGAAGATAAAGACAAGCAGGAAAAGAATAAAGACGATAAGTGATGAGATCATTTGCATTGCACCTCCTGTTTCTAATCATGATTGCCTCACTCTTCGCATGTGACGGCAAATCTGATTACATCATCCCTAAGGACAAGATGGAGGATGTAATGTACGATTATCTCATCGTGCAAGGATTGAGCCAGACCCTCCCCTCCGACAAGCGCGACATGACGGAAAAGTATCTTGAGGATATCTTTGAGAGACACGGCGTGACCGAGGAACAGTTCGACTCGTCAATGGTCTACTACTTCCGAAACATTCGCGACATGCAAGACATCATAAGCGACCTAAGAGACCGCTTCGATGATGAAGACGAGTTGCTCAAGCTGCAGGGAGGAAGCAACGAGATGCGTGCCAACATAACGCTCGGAGGCGACACGGCCGACATCTGGACGGGACAAAAGGTGTTCATCTTGAGGGACAACAAGTTTTTGAACAAGGAGACGTTCGTATTCAAGGCCGACACTGCGTTCCACCTCAACGACAAGTTCAAGCTCGTTGCCGACTATACCATTATGCGTGAGGATATAAGCGACCGCGACAACAACGTGACTGCTTGTATCGCCATACACTACCGCGATGGAAAGACCGTCAGCAACGTACAGCAATCAAACAACGGCGGAAGGATAGAATGTCAAATTGAGGCAATCGACGACAGGGAGATTGGATCGGTGTCGGGCTACTTCTTGTTTATGGCACGCGAAAGCAAGACCCGGCGTTTCGCCGTCGTACACGACATCTCCGTCTATCGTATCCATACAACCGACCGGCAGCAGTCAATGCAAACCGACTCTGTCAGTGCTGACTCCGTAGCCAACGACTCCGCACTCGCCGACTCTGTAAAGGAAGTGTCCGACCACGACTTGAACAGGCACCAGCAACGCCTTACTCCTGAGCAATTGAGAAGGCAAAACACCGACGACAAGCCTGACGCCAAGATCAAGAAGGCTCCTGACGTGCGTACGCCTAACTCTGTCGGACCACGAAGAAACGTCAGACGAAGGAAATGACACAACATGCAAACAACAATAAAAAGCTTACCATACTATGAACCTGGAACAAAACCACAACTGGCAATTGGGACAAAACGGAGAAGAGATAGCCGGAGACTGGCTCGTCAAACACGGGTTTCGCATACTCCACCATAATTGGAACCTGCACCGAGGATGCGAACTCGATATAGTGGCGTTTAAGGACAACGAGCTGCATTTCATCGAGGTCAAGACAAGGCGGAAAATAAGTGATGTGTTCGGCAGGCCCGAACAGGCGATCAACTATAGAAAGTTGCGCAACATTCAACGCGCGGCCTTCCACTACATCAGCACTTATCACTACAACTACAATATGCACATCGACGCAATAGGCATTGTGTACAAGTCGGAACAAGACTACTCCGTCAAATTCATACCCGACATATCAACAATGCCTGGCGTAAACACTGTGTATCACAGAAATTATTAGGACTTTCGACGGCCGTCCCCGCACCTTCATTACAAATCTATGAGCCGGACCAACCGCCCGTGTTCGAGTTCAATCCGCCTGTACCATTTGGTGTTCGGCAATTCAGCGTCTAATTTATACAACGCGGTCATACGGCCGCCACTCACCTCAACCACATAATTCCGGTATACTGTGCCGTCTGCCACGACTTCCGATGCCGCGTACCTTTCCATTTCAGTTACATGATTGTGTGGAACGTCATTTCAACGACTTAAACGCCTTTGGAAGATAGTCGATGATGTCTGTGGCAATCAGGCTCTCTTCCGACAAGTCTCTGACTGCGATGTCGCCTGCAAGGCCGTGGATATATGTACCGAGCAAAGAAGCTTGAAGCGGAGTGTAGTCTTGTGCGAGCAAAGACAGGATCACTCCCGTCAGCACATCACCACTGCCGGCGGTAGCCATCCCCGGATTGCCCGTCGTATTATAAATGACATCGCCGTTTGGCGCGACAATGGCGGAATTGGCCCCCTTTATTATTACGTACACATGGTGGCTGCTGGCAAACCTGCGTGTCAGCTGCAATTCCTCATAGCTGTTGGATGAAGCCCCTATCAATCCTCGCAATTCCTTCTTGTGCGGCGTGAGTATAGTGTCGGCAGGTACCAAGTCCACAAGTCGGGGATTCATGCCTAAAATATTAAGCGCGTCGGCGTCGAGTACCAACGGACCACGATGGTACTTCAACTCATCGCCAAGGGCCTTGACGGTTGTGTCGTCGGTGCCTATCCCCGGTCCGATGGCTACCGCGTCATATTGCGTCGTCTCAAACGGGTAAGAAAAACGGTCTGCCTGTTCGGTGTCAAGAATCACCTCGGGAACCGAACACAATAGCGGCACCATATTCGCCTCCGGCGTATGGACAGTAAGCTTCCCCGCTCCACTGCGCATGCATGCCTTTGCCGACATTATTGCCGCGCCTCCCATTCCGCGCTTCCCCGCAATCAGGCACGCATGTCCGAAGGTTCCCTTGTGTGCGAAATGCGGCCGCCGCCTTAGCATTGCCGCCGCGTCCGACTCCTCATATATATAATAAGGTGTGGCGGTAGCGTCTGTTCCCGGGTCGTTCAAGCCGATATTCAATATTCTCAAATCACCGACGAAGGACTCATTCTCTGCAAACAGGAATGCGAGTTTGTTGTACTGGAACGTAAACGTATAGTCAGCCTGCACCACATGCGACATTACGTTTGTCGAATTGTCTTCCGACATAAGTCCCGACGGTACGTCAATCGACACCACCTTGGCCGGCGACGAGTTGATATACTTCACGACGGAGGCGAAACCTCCGGAAAGCGGACGCGACAGACCAGTGCCGAAAAGCCCGTCGATGATAACGTCACCGGCGGTGATAACTGGTGGAACGAAATCCGACGTGATCTCGTGGAAGTCTGCGCCATGGTTGAAACGAAGGCGTTCTCTGTTGGCCTTACAGTCGTCAGAGATCTTATTGTTTATGTTGAACAAATAGACAGAAACCTTGTAGCCGCGTTGCACCAGCATTCGGGACACCGCAAGTGCGTCGCCTCCATTATTTCCAGGACCTGCGAAGACCATCATGCGGTTCTCTGCGCCAAACAAGTCGCAAATGCCTTCAGCGACCTCCCGTGCCGCCCTTTCCATCAGGTCGATCGACGAAATCGGCTCTGATGTGATTGTAAACGAGTCGACCAATCGTATCTGTTGCGGTAAAAGTATCTTCTTCATCGTCCTATGGCCTCTATTAATGCTCAACCAAGCTCAAACCAGGTGTTGTCAAATCAAAGGCATACCAAAGTCTTCGCATTCTTTCCTCATGGATTCTGGCCAGATGCTTGCCTGTATCTCTCCGATGTGCGCCTTGTGAAGCAGCACCATGCACAGGCGGCTCTGACCGATACCTCCGCCCACCGACAGTGGGAGTTCGCCCGACAGAAGTTTCTTGTGGAAATAAAGGTTCATGCGCTCTTGTTTGCCCGTGATTTCCAACTGGCGTACTAAGGAAACCTTGTCTACACGAAGTCCCATACTACTGATTTCCACCGCACGCTGAAGCACCGGATACCAAATCATGATGTCGCCGTTAAGTCCCTTGTACCCGTCGCTGTTAGGAGTGGTCCAGTCATCGTAGTCCGGGGCGCGCAAGTCATGCGGCTTGCCGTCGCTCAACGCTCCGCCTATACCAATTATGAACACTGCGCCATATTGGCGGCAAATCAGGTTCTCGCGTTCCTTTGGCGACTTGTCGGGATACATCTGCAACAATTCCTCTGAATTGATAAAGTGTATCGTCTCAGGCAGGAACGGCTTCAACATTCCGAAATGCTCACATACCAGATATTCCGTACGGAGCATCGCGTCGTAGATCTGTCTCACCACTTGTTTGAGGAAGTCCAGAGTGCGGTCCTTGCGCTCTATCGTCCGCTCCCAGTCCCACTGGTCCACATACAAGGAGTGGAGGTTGTCCAGTTCCTCGTCGCCGCGGATGGCGTTCATGTCTGTATACAGGCCATAACCGGGACCTATATTGTATTCAGCGAGCATCAGCCTCTTCCACTTGGCAAGCGAGTGGACTATCTCGGCAACCTGGTCGTTCATGTCCCGTATTGGGAACGACACAGGGCGTTCCACCCCGTTAAGGTCGTCGTTTATTCCCAATCCACGCAGCACGAACAATGGAGCCGTGACACGTCTCAAACGTAAAGACGTAGATAAATTTGACTGAAAGAAATCCTTTATTAACTTTATGCCCTGTTCGGTCTCAAGAGGTGGTATCAGCGGCTTATATCCCTCTGGCTTAATCAACTTGCTCATCGTATATTTTATTTTGCACTGCAAACTTACATATTTTTTTTCATTTATTATAGCGGTTAGCTGAAAAAGTTGCTTTTAGTATCGAATTTCTATAGTGTATGCTCTCGCAGCACTTGATGTTGGTAATACCAGCCATCATGTCATGCCAAATCCTTAGTATATATTACTTTCCCGTATTTATCAATGTCAGCGATAAGTTCAGGATTGGTGAGATCTGCATAAGAGTTTGTGTCAAAGAAGTAAGGAATGTAAGAATAATAGAGCTTGTCATCAAGCAGTGATATGTCATGAGACGTCAGATGCTTTCCTTTCAGTGTCAAATCCACATCGGAGCCATTTTTATAGTCTCCACGCGCCCTCGAACCATAAATAATGGCTTTCTCTATATTAGGAATAGACGAAAGTATAGTCCGTAATTCTTTTA
>CAZHZH010000032.1:26928-28817 GCA_964537205.1 uncultured Bacteroidaceae bacterium | reverse complement strand
TTCTTTTATGTTCCTTTCACTCAGACCGAACATCTTTATCGCTGTTATCAAACAAGTTTCCTGAACTATATGCTGAAAGACTGTCCATGAGCCTGTCAAATTTTATCATTTCAAGGAAATACACATTGACAATCTTATCAATTATGCCGTTTGCCACAGTTCCGTCATAGTTGTGGGATGTTTCGTTGCGGCTTTTAATCATATCCATCCATGTATCTCCGTCGCTGAGGATGCCCAATTGGTTAGCATAACGCGTGGCATCACGCGATCCGCGCCAATGCCTGTAATACCTTTTATATTCCTCATAGCTTTTCATTAGTTTCCAACATGATTCATGCACGAATTCAAAACGTTGAATCAATCCGTCACATTCGTATTCATTCAACTTCCGTTTCTTGCTTTCATTGACAATTTCGGCTAAGCGTGTCAATGCTTTGTGAAAACTAATTCGTCTTTGTTCCCAACGTTCCATTTTATTATATTGCCGCAAGTTAATATGTATGATGCAAAATTACAACATTTGGGTTAGTATACCAAAAAAAATTCAGAGTAAATTCACAAGTTCTCATACTTTACCCGTACTGGCATGTTCCTTTGCACGTCGTCTTAAGTCAGCATCACATCCGCAGATATTGCCTGCTGTGGCACCCCTCCAGGGTGCGGGTTGGGAGCGGTCTGTCCTGGCCCCAGGTGCACTGCCTACGTCAGTGTACGCTGGGGTTTCGCATGTGTGACATCTACGATGTCAGTACTTACTAATGCCGCCACCATACTATCCAGTGCGATGGAGTCCTGCGGGCTCAGTACTGTGTATCATTATATTATCCCGGCGAACTCAGTACCGTGTATCATTATATTAGCCCAACGGGCTAACCGCTTGAGTAACCCTCTGTCATGCCTGCAGGGCTGACTGAGGGTGCGCACGCCATAGAAAGTACCACGACCCATGCTGGGTCGCCGCTTGAAACACCTCTACACAGCCAGCCACACCGACATGTAAGGACACAAAAAAGGAGCAACATCTCGTTTCTCTAAACATTAGAACTTTATAGTATTCCCTTCACAGGGTTTTTAAAACGACTACGAGATTGTCACTCCTATTTTTCGCTGTGAACACGATGCGCCCAATTATGCTTGTTTAAATGTTACTACCATCAGAATACACAGACGCATTAGGTAGAGTCTCTGTTTCAATGACAGCAGGGTCATTGTTGATACTTTCAAAGTTGATCTTGTTTTCTTCATTTCGTTTTTCATTGTTTAATGTTGTTATATTGTTTTTCTATCAGTATACGCACGACGACGGCAGTCCGTCTGACCTGCCCCACCGTCCTGTGACAGACGGGTCAAGCGACGAGCCACACTTACCGGTGTCCGACAAGGGTGTCGGGCGACCAGCGATTATGTTTCTAATATATACGTGGAAAGCAAGTAGCGCACCGCGGATGAAGGCGCGCCGCCACTTACATGATGTGGTTAACGAATGGTTGTGTGACAGCGAACGACACAAATACCCCCACCAACGATGAGGCGGTAATTGCGTCTAATGATTCTATATATACTGCTGTACATTAACTATTCGGTTTTGTTATTACAAAAATATACCATATCAATGAGAGTGCCAACTTTTTTTGATAAAAAATCACATGTTGACGCTTGATAACGGACAATTAGGGTGCAAACTGCAAAGTACGGCTGTAATACGGCAAAGAAAGACTGGGTCGTGGCGGGTAGTGACACAGGTTCATAAGGCGGTGTGTATAACTGAGTGGATGTGTATGACATGTAACACTCAGTCGCATCAGCAGGGGCGATTGTTGCGTGCAGCAACTCGGGGTCGTTCAGTGGATGCCCATCCACTCGTTGTCTGGCAATTGCCGTACAATCGT
>CAZHZH010000032.1:0-26828 GCA_964537205.1 uncultured Bacteroidaceae bacterium | reverse complement strand
GGGTCGTTCAGTGGATGCCCATCCACTCGTTGTCTGGCAATTGCCGTACAATCGTCGGGCAACTGCCATACAATCGTCTGGCAACTGCCAAACGATGCATAGCGACTGCCTAAAGAATGATATAGTGCTGAAATTCAAGTATCTAATTCCTGTTTTTCGCATTCTATGAATATCCATTCATTACCCACTCATGTTCACTGCTTGAACCCACCCTTATAGAAACACCATATTCCATGTACATACAGCCGCCCGCTGTGGCATCCTGCTTAGTCGTGCCTTGTAGACATGCCACGGCAACTGCATCATTCTTTTATATGCTTCTTCCTGTATGATGAAGGCGAGACACCGAAGTGGACTTTGGCATAACGGCTGAAGTACGACACACTCGAAAAGTGGAAGTCGTCCGCTATCTCCTGCAAAGTCTTCTTCGTCTCAAGCAGTTCCTGACTTATAGCCGCCACTGTGTAACGGTCGATCCAGTAGCTCGCGTTATATCCGCTTGCGTCGACACACGCCTCACTGAGGTACTTGGGCGAGAGGAAGAGCAAGGAAGCATAGTAGTCCACACGGCGGTTCTCCCTGTACAGCCCTTTCTGCAGCAACGCCACGAAGCGTCCAAGGATATCCGACGCCCGTTCCTTGCCCTCGACTTTGATGTTGACGTGGCGTGAATGCATGTCGTAGAAATCGAAAATCATGATGTCGACCTCACGTCGCAGAATCTCATCATAGAAGTTATTGTACAGTTGATCCAAACGCCGGCATATTTCACTGAAGTCGCGCTGTATCTGGCAAACGTCCTCGCTGCCGACCGAGAATATGGGATTCTCCAATGTCGACAGATAGCCTGTCGCCTTATAGTCGCTCTCAGGCTGGTTTCGTGTAAGGTAGTCTTGGGAGATGAGCAACGCCTCTACTTGCAGGTCGTCGGAGCAAACAAGATGCGACACAGGTTTGACCGTCGACTTTATCATGATCTCACCACCAATCATGTTGTACAAGTTGTCGCCTATCTCAAAACGCGCCGAACCATTCAAGCACACGATGTGCAAGCAAAAGTCCGAAAACTGGGCGGAGCAAGCCAGTTGAAGGTCCGTAGTAAAAAAGAAGTCTTTATATTCTGTCATAATTCATGGATTGTCGTGTATGCAAATATAATTACTTTTTGGCAACAACCATAAGCGGAAACCGCAAAAAGTGCATGATTCACCCCGAAAGTCGTATCATCCATGCAAATAATTCACTGTAACTTTGCACTGTCGTTCGAAGGCAGGCCGACACTCAACCATACGAACGGATGTTTTCACGCCGTCTTCGCACACGTAAAATAAGCGCATAATAACAAAGACAATATTAAAGAGGTAAACGTATGAAGAAAGTTACATTAAACAACGGAGTTGAGATGCCGGCAATTGGGTTCGGCGTGTTTCAAGTACCAGACCAGAAGGTCTGCGAGCAGGCTGTCAGCGACGCTCTTGAGGTAGGCTACCGCATGATTGACACGGCAGCCGCCTACATGAACGAGGAAGCCGTAGGCAAGGCCATCAAGGAAAGCGGATTGAAACGTGAGGACGTTTTCGTAACCACGAAATTGTGGGTGCAGGACTATGGATACGACAACACGCTGAAGGCTTTTGACGTGTCGATGAAGAAACTCGGACTCGACTATCTTGACCTTTATCTTATGCACAAGCCGTACAACGACTATTACGGCGCATGGAGGGCTATGGAACGGCTGTACAGGGAAGGACGGATTCGCGCCATCGGAGTTACAAGCTTTTGGAACGAGCGGCTCGCCGACCTCTTCAACTGCAACGAGGTGAAGCCAGCCGTCAACCAGATAGAGACCAACGTGTGGAACCAGAAGTGGAGCGAGGCTGAGTTCATGGCCAAGCAGGGCATACAGCACGAGGCATGGGCGCCATTCGCCGAGGGCAACAACCACGTGTTCACAAACGCCGTACTCAAACAAATAGCCGACAAGCATCATAAGACAACCGGACAGGTACAACTCCGCTGGCTCAACCAACGCGGTGTGATCGTAATTCCCAAGAGCGTTCACAAGGAGCGCATGGAGGAGAACCTGAACATATTCGACTTCACACTCGACGACGAGGACATGGCTGCAATCAAGTCGCTTGACACAAAGACAAGCACCATCTACGACGAGATGAATCCAGACATGGCACTGTCGATAGGCAAAGTAAAGATACACGATTAAACCCAAATCGGTCATTAGCGTTATGATGATAACAACTATATTTTTGAGCAGATGTTTTTACGGTTTGAGGGCGCAATGGGGTTCCATTGTAACCGAAAAACGAGAAAATAGATGACAAAAAGAGAGTTTGTTAGGGCGTAACAGCCTAATGACCGATTTGGGTTAAATAAACAATCATAGGGATGGCACTCACGGCCATTCCAAAACAAAAACACAAGAGATATGGAAACAGTAACATTGAACAATGGTGTGGTAATGCCAATCATAGGCTACGGAGTTTTTCAAGTCGACCCGAAGGAAGCCGCACGGTGTGTGTCCGACGCCATCAGCGTTGGCTACCGCTCAATCGACACGGCACAAGCCTACTACAACGAGGAAGGCGTGGGCGAAGGCATCAAGAACAGCGGCGTGAACCGTGGCGACTTGTTCCTCACGACCAAAATTTGGATCACCAACGCTGGCGAAGAGAAGGCTATGGCAAGCATTGAAGAGAGCTTGCGCAAACTGAAAACCGACTACGTCGACCTGCTGCTCATCCACCAGCACTATAACGATTACTATGGCACATACCGCGCCATGGAAAAGGCATTAAAACAGGGCAAGGTACGCGCCATAGGACTTAGCAACTTTGAGGCAGGACGCTTCACGGACCTCGCCGCTTACAACGAGACAACACCGGCGGTCCTGCAGTTGCAGACAAACGTGTTCAACCAACAGCAGGAAATGCAGGAATTCCTGAAACCATACGGCACACGGCTCATGGCATGGAGTCCGCTCACCCAGGGGCGCAAGGACTTCTTCACAAACTCCCTGCTCACCGAGATAAGCGGGAAATACAATAAGAGCGTGGCTCAAGTAGCCCTGCGCTGGCTCATTCAGCGCGGCGTAATCGTCATACCAAAATCAACCCACAAGGAACGCATGGCACAAAACATCGATGTGTTCGATTTCCAACTGTCAGCCGACGACATGAAACAAATAGCTACGCTCAACGAGGCAGACCACGGCACCATCAACTTCGACGACCCGAAGTTCATCAAGTGGCTCGCTGACACATACAAATAACGGCTCCCGAAGCCGCACTAACCGAAAGAACAGCCTCTCCGCAAACGAGGGGCTGTTTTTTTATTCGCCCTTATCGTGTTCAGCCACGCCTGTCCGTACACAGAATCTGGCAGGGCCACGTACCGACAAAATAAGGTGGCACTAACCTCACAGTCTGCGCCACCCACAACAAAAATGTTATATATAGACTCTGTATATAATAAAATTATGAGTTCTATTTATTCAAATCATCATCAATGCTTGTATGTTAGTTGTTGTATGCCGTCTCTCCATGCTCGTAGATGTCGAGTCCTTCTTCCTCAACACGTGGAGACACGCGGATTCCGAATATCTTCTTCAACGTCCAGAAAAGCAGGAATCCAACACCGAAAGCCCATGCGCTTACGCATACGACTCCAAGAGTCTCAACTCCGAGGAAGTGCCAGCCGCCGCCATAGAACAAGCCGCCGTCGACAGCGAACAAACCAGTGAGAATCGTTCCTGCAAATCCGCATACGCCATGTACTGACACTGCGCCAACAGGATCGTCGATCTTCAGTACCTTGTCGAGCAAAGCGACTGAACCAACCATCAGGACACCGCAAATGACACCTATCAGCGCGCTGCCTCCGATTGACACCATGTCGCAACCGGCCGTAATGCCTACCAAGCCGGCCAAGATGCCGTTGCACACAAGTGAGAGCGAAGGCTTGCCATAAATGATCCATGTAGTAACCATAGCGGCGATTCCTCCGGTGGCAGCCGCCATATTAGTCGTACACATGACGTGTGAGATGGCTCTCGCATTCTCCACTCCCTCAGCTCCAAGTTGTGAGCCAGGGTTGAAACCGAACCATCCGAACCAAAGGATGAACACTCCAAGGGCTCCGTACGCGAGGTTGTGACCAGGAATGGCCACCGACTTCCCGCTCTTTGTGTATTTGCCGATACGCGGGCCGAGAAGTATTGCGCCGGCAAGGCCAATAAAGCCGCCACAGGAATGAACCACCGTCGAGCCTGCGAAGTCGTGGAAACCCAAGTCGCTCAGCCAGCCACCGCCCCAAGCCCAATGGCCTTCGATCGGATAGATGAATATTGAGACCGCAATCGAGAAAATCACATACATGGAGAACTTGGTACGCTCTGCCATCGCTCCCGATACTATTGTAGCCGCGGTGGCGCAGAACACTGTTTGGAATATCAGTGTACACTCCTTTGGAATGTTTGTGTCGGGATAGAAAGTGTAGTCGAACAAGTGAATCTCACCAATGAAACCATTGCCGACACCATGCATCAGGCCGAAGCCGATAAACCAGAACAGGACAGTACCTATTATGTAGTCCACGAAGTTCTTCATCAAAATGTTCGCCGTGTTCTTCGAACGTGTGAATCCAGCCTCTACAAGCGCGAAACCTGGTTGCATAAAGAACACCAACATCGCCGCTATAACCACCCACGCGGTATCAAGACCGCTAATTGTTGATACGAAATCTTCCATAAGATTAATGTTTTTAGCCCCACCCCGCCGTGCTGACTTGGTACATTCATTCCATTCCAAGAGTACTTGGAGTGAGGCTTTTGTGTTTGTGTTTTGTGTTTGTGTTGTTAATTATGTGCTTTAAAGTAAGTCTACTTCCGGTCGGCCAGCACAGTGTCGCCGTGTTCGCCGGTACGGATCGAGTACGTATCCTCCACCTTGCTTACGAATATCCTGCCGTCGCCCACCTCGCCTGTATGAGCGGTGCTCATGATCGCGTCGATTGCCGGTTGGACGAACTGGTCGCGACATACGATCTTGATTTCAATGCGGGCAATGATCTCAGTGCTGTACATCACGCCTCTGTAGATTCTGTCCTCACGATCGTGGCCGACTGCCTTCACCTCCGAATAGGAGAACCAGTTGATGTCGGCTGCCAACAAGGCTTCCTTCACCTCATCGAACCGTGTCTTGCGAATAATTGCTTCAATTTTTTTCATTGTGTGTTTGTGTTTTGTGTTTATAATATAACGTGTTTTACTTTGTGCCAAACCATGCTTTTAAAACGATATTCCTGCCGTCAGATACATCTTCGACGCGCTTGGGTTTGCTGTTATTGAGGCGAAAAGGGGGATTGAGAAGGTTGGAGTGATCTTGATGGATTTCTCTCCACGCAAGGTAAGGTTGGTCACAGCAAAACCGGTAGCGTCGGCGTACGACGTGGTCGCCCACGGAACTATGCCGGCAGTGAAACTCATGTCGAGTCCGCCTAACTTAAAAGGAGCCGACGCTTCAAAATATGACGAGTAGGCTCTGTCGCCATCGTCATCCAAGCCGTCTGCTCCTGCAAAATTCGTGTTCCATAACACCGACACGACTCCAAAGTCGTAGCCTACGAACGCTTCGAATACATGCGCCGTCTTATGCGCCTCATACATGAAATACTTCAGGTCGGCATAATCCGTACCCTTCATGATACAGTAGTAATCGGTTACACCGACCGAGAATCCGCCAAGAGAATAAGAGAGTGTGAAGTCCAACTCCTTTGTGTCGTCGTTGTCGGTCAATCCATACGAGCCCCATGCCGCTAAGCTGAGTCCCTTGTAAGCGATTCCCAACGAAGGTTGAATTGAAGCTCCAGCCATGTCTTGCCCCCTCCAAATGTAGGAACTTACAATATCCGCGCCTGCCGACAATTCCACCTTGTCTTGAGCTTCCGCTGTTACTGTCGCGGTAATGAACGTTGCCGCAATCATTGTCTTAATTACTTTTCTCATACGTTTTACTTTGTGTTTGTGTTGTTAATAATGTGTTGTTAATAAAATGTGTTACTTTGTGTTTGTGTTGTTAATAATGTGTTGTTAATAAAATGTGTTACTTTGTGTTTGTGTTGTATGTTGTCTTGTGTGTTGTCTTGCGTGCTATTATATAAAAGCAAAAAAGGCCGATTCTTCAAGAACCAGCCTTTTCAAATTCCAACATCAAATACCAATTGCCTTACTTTTTATACAATGCTCATCCGACTGGTAGACTCACACAACGAACAATTGAGAACCTGATTATTCTGGTTCTGCTGATTCTGCTGATTATTATTCAGAGAATTGACGTTGTATGTTACCACCATCATCATTTTACTTTAACAGTTTTATTTCCGATGCAAAGGTAAAAAGATTTTAGTTTACGCTCAAAACAATTTGCTATTTAATTTCAACAAACAAGTTTTTTGTTATCTCAAATCAAGAGAAAAGGAAGAAATAAGCTTGTTTTCACGCTCTGAAAGCCATCATAAGAGATTTTGTAGCCAATCTGTCATGCAAAACTCTCACAACTCGAAGCGCGCATCCTCCTATATATAATATATATATAATAAGGTGTAGTCAAAGAAAGAATAGAAGATAAACAAGATATTCTCAAATAAAAAAATCGGGATGCAGTCCTTTAAATAGATTGCATCCCGATAACTTAATTCTATATGTTGCAAACTTCCAGAATGAAATGTCGTTACTTGACCTCCTCGAAGTCAGCGTCTTGTACATCATCGGTAGTTGGTCCGTTGCTTGAAGATGACTGGCTGCCGCCTTGCTGGCTGCTTCCGGCACCTGCCGACTGACCTGCGTTACCGCCTTGGTACATTTGTTGCGATGCTGCCTGCATCTGGCTGTTAAGCTCTGCCATCGCACTGTCGATAGCGTTGACATCCTGTGCTTTGTGTGCATCCTTCAACTTATTGAGAGCAGCCTCAATTCCCGGACGCTTGTCAGCTGGAAGCTTGTCGCCATTCTCCTTCAAGAAGGTCTCAGTAGAGAATATCATAGAGTCGGCCTGGTTGAGTTTGTCAACACGCTCACGCTGTTTCTTATCAGCCTCTGCATTCGCCTCAGCCTCAGCCTTCATACGATTAATCTCGTCCTCCGACAGACCTGAAGAGGCCTCAATACGTATTGACTGTTCCTTACCAGTGGCCTTGTCTTTTGCGCTTACGTTCAATATACCGTTGGCATCGATATCAAATGATACTTCAATCTGTGGAACACCACGGCGTGCAGGAGCTATGCCTGTCAAGTTGAATATACCAATTTGCTTGTTGTCGGCCGCCATTGGACGCTCACCCTGCAGGACGCGAATTGTAACTTCCGTCTGGTTGTCCGCAGCAGTAGAGAAGGTCTCACTCTTCTTGCAAGGTATTGTGGTGTTGGCGTCTATCAACTTGGTCATTACTCCACCAAGAGTCTCGATACCCATTGAAAGCGGAGTTACATCGAGCAATACGATGTCGCCGACTCCTTCTTCCTTGTTAAGGATGGCACCTTGGATGGCCGCACCAACTGCGACAACTTCATCAGGGTTGACACCCTTCGAAGGAACCTTGCCAAAGTAGTCCTCTACCAGTTTCTGAACAGCAGGTATACGGCTTGAACCACCAACAAGAATTACCTCGTCAATATCAGAAGTACTTATACCGGCTTCCTTGATTGCGTTCTTACAAGGTTCAAGACATTCCTGAATCAAGTCGTGTGCAAGAGCTTCGAACTTAGCACGAGTAAGAGTCTTTACAAGGTGCTTAGGCATTCCGCTTGCGACAGTGATATAAGGAAGGTTGATTTCTGTAGATGAAGAACTTGACAATTCTATCTTGGCCTTCTCAGCTGCTTCCTTCAGACGTTGCATAGCCATAGGGTCGAGAGTAAGGTCGACACCTTCCTGGGCTTTGAACTCGCTTGTCAGCCAATTGATGATTACCTGGTCGAAGTCATCACCGCCAAGGTGTGTGTTACCGTTAGTTGAAAGCACTTCGAACACGCCGCCACCGAATTCAAGTATTGATATATCGAATGTACCACCACCAAGGTCGAACACTGCGATCTTCATATCCTTGTTTGCCTTGTCGATACCGTAAGCAAGCGCTGCGGCAGTAGGCTCGTTGACAATACGCTTTACGTCAAGACCGGCAATTTGACCGGCTTCCTTTGTAGCCTGACGTTGTGAGTCAGAGAAGTATGCAGGTACGGTTATGACGGCCTCCTTGACTTCCTGTCCCAAATAGTCCTCAGCGGTCTTCTTCATCTTCTGAAGAATCATTGCTGAAATCTCTTGCGGAGTGTAGAGGTGTCCGTCGATGTCAACACGCGGAGTGTTGTTGTCGCCTCTTACCACTGAATATGGCACACGTGCTATTTCCTTCTGTACTTGGTCGTAAGTCTCGCCCATGAAACGTTTGATAGAGTATACCGTACGCTTTGGGTTTGTGATAGCCTGACGTTTTGCAGGGTCACCCACCTTACGTTCACCTCCGTCTACGAAACCCACTACTGAAGGAGTAGTACGTTTACCTTCGCTGTTAGCAATGACGACTGGCTCATTGCCTTCAAACACAGCTACACAAGAGTTTGTTGTTCCTAAGTCGATTCCAATAATTTTTCCCATAACTTTATATTTTTATTTATTTGTTTTACAATTAATGAATACTCATTTGGCCTCCGTCAGCTTCAACTGTTCGTCTCAACCTTCTGTTCGGAAACCGAACCACTTTGAGTAGAGCAAACAGAATGCCAAACAAGCGATTCTTAAAGACGGGAAATGATGGTGACTGCAAAAACGAAGTTATTTCTGCCACATTGTCCGTACCGCAGGTGTTTTAGCATGACAATAATTATTTATGGCAGGATGAATGGCCGGTCGAACAGGCGTTCGCGAAGTTTACACTATATAAGGGGAATGGATGCGGAACAAACTCGCAGGGTCATGAATTCCGCTACGAAGGGATAAGTGCTAAATCGGAATAAGTTAGGCAAACGACCATTTGCCTAAAGGCACGTGATCATTTGCCTAATGAAAATAGCGACTTGCCATCAGGCGCAGTGGACATGGCCGTCAAGAATATGCCACCCGAATAAGAATCAGCGAGGTTCAGTTCACTACGTTCTGAGGCGACCCTTTTATGAACGCCTTGACGTTCTTCAGACAAATGTCGATGAGGCGTTCGCGCGCCTCCTTTGTAGCCCATGCGATGTGAGGGGTGAGGAAACAGTTTTTCGCTGTCAGCAAAGGGTTGTCCGCCTGTGCGGGCTCGACGGAAAGGACGTCCGCGCCGTAAGCTGCAATAAGTCCGTCGTTTAAGGCGTCCGCCACATCCGCTTCATTGACTACAGGGCCGCGGCTGGTGTTAATGAGTATGGCCGACGGTTTCATCAACTGCAGCCTTTCCCTGTTGACCATGTTCTTTGTAGACTCATTGAGAGGACAATGCAGGCTCAGGACGTCACTTTCCTTGAAGAGAGAGTCGAGAGTGGCCTTTTCAAATCCCTTTGGCAACTCGTCTTTCGACGTATATGCCAGCACGTCCATGTCAAACGCCTGCGCTATGCGGGCTGTAGCCATGCCTGTATTACCCAGTCCGACCACCCCAAAGGTTTTGCCGGCGAGTTCTGTATGGGTGAAGTCATAGTAGCAGAAGTCCTTCGAGTTGGTCCATCTGCCTTCTTTGTTGGCTTCGGCATAATAGCCTACATGGTTCGTGATGTTCAGGATGTGCGCCCACACCATCTGTGCCACACTGTTAGTGCTGTACGCCGGAATGTTTGTAACTACAATGCTTTGCCGGCTTGCCACCTCAAGGTCAACGACATTATATCCCGTTGCCAACACGCCTATATAACTAAGGTGCGGCAATTGGTTGAGTACCTCTGCGTCGAGAACCACCTTGTTAGTCAATACAATATCACAACCCTTGCATCGGTCGACTACTTCGTCCGGCGATGTACGGTCGTATATTTCCAGTTCGGTCATTTCCTCAAGCGGATGCCACGAGAGGTCGCCCGGGTTCACTGAGTATGCGTCAAGTATTACTGCTTTCACGTTTGTTTATTGCGTTTCTTACCCTGCTCAATGTCTCAGGAGCCATCCTCAGGTACGATGCCACGTATTTCAGGGGTGTCCGTCGGATGATTTCACTGTCGTCATGCAGCAACGCCATATATCTCTCTATTGGCGTCGAGTCGAGCAGGTGATATATTTTTTCTTTCTTTATTATAATCGATTCAATAATTGAGAAGAGCAACGTTCCAAGGTCGGCATCCTCGCCAGCGAGTTCTTTGAAATACTGGTAGTTCATGCTGTATGCCACGGTTGGTTCGAGTGTCTGCACGTTCAGTTGCGACGGCTCGTGTGTAAACAAGCTATCCACACACGTCAGAATGTCGCCTTCGTGTACGATGTCCTCCACCTTGTCGAAGTCTGCACTCGGACGGTACTGACGTACAAGTCCCTTGACAAGGTACATCAGGTTGTTGCTTGTATTACCCGCCTCCAGAATGAATGTCTTGTGACGGAACTTCACTGGTTGAAGCAGGTCGGTGAAGCGGTTGAGAGACTCAATGCTGAGCCTGACATTGTACTTTCTCGCCAATTCGCGAGCCACGTCCTTTTTGTTTTCTGTTAATGCTTTCATGTGTCGTGTTTTTATGTTTATATATTGTGTCTGTGATATGTCGCGATACGCGGTCATCCGGCTCCATAGTCGCGTGGTCCGAAGATCTTGCTGCCTATTCTCACGAGAGTGCTTCCCTCCTCTATCGCGATTTTGTAGTCGTTGCTCATCCCCATGGACAACTCGTCGAACGCGTCGTCGTCATGGAAGAATTCTTCCTTCGTCTGGTCGAAGAGAGTCTTGACCGTGTGGAAGTCACGTCGTACGCGCCGCTCATCGTCCGTGTTGGTCGCCATGCACATAAGTCCGCGCAGCCTCACGTTTTTCAATTCCTTGTAATCTCCCAACCTTAACGTTTCCGTCAGTTCGGAAGGAAAGAATCCGAATTTTGTTTCCTCCTGTGCCACGTGCACCTGCAAGAGGCAGTCCACCCGCCTGCCGATTTTGCCAGCCTGCTTGTCGATCTCCGCAAGCAGCTTCATGGAATCGACTGAATGGATCAACTTGACATAAGGGACTATGTACTTGACCTTGTTGGTCTGCAGGTGTCCGATGAAGTGCCATTCGATGTCGGAAGGCAGGACCGGCTGCTTCGCGCCGAGTTCCTGTACGTGGTTTTCCCCAAACACGCGCTGCCCCGCCTCATACGCCTCAAGTATGGCCTCAACAGGGTGGAACTTGGAGACCGCCACAAGCCTTGCCTTCGACCCTTGAAGGTCGGAAAGCACGCTATTCAGATTCTGTTGTATCACTGTCATTGTGCCGGTCTTCTCCTTGTACTTCAAAAGGGAACACATCGAGCAACGATGTCTCCTGGATGGCGGCTATCTCATAGTCGGCCATAGTTCCCTTCATACCCTCCTCGAAAAGGTCGAGCGCGCCACGGAAGTTGGCGGCTTGCACCAGCATGTAGTGTGACGAGCGTTTCTCCGTCTGTGTCTTTTCATCGATAGTGATGAAATTGCATTTCACTTTATACCACTTGTCGGCGTCGTCGGAGCTGTTGATGAACAGCTCGTCAATCTTCGCGGGAGTTATATTTTTAACCTCAAGCGCACCATTGCAGAATGGGGACACTTCCTTTATTATTCTTGCCTCGGCATCAGTAAAGTTGAGCGCGTCGACAAGGTACGACTCCTTAAACTTCTTGCTCATTCCGCCTTCTATCGCCTTTTCGGCCTCAACCTTACATTCAAACCAGTTGTTTCCTATCATGATCTTCGTCTAATTCTACTTTGTTATACTTTGCTGTTTTTATTCGAATGGCAAAGGTACAAAAAAAGTAGAAGAATTCAAGTAATACCAAAAGGAAAATTACTACTTCCGTCATTTTTGCGTGCCGACAAGGAATTTTATGAAGCCGACATTTTGAGCTAACAGCAAAAAACACTATCTTTGCAGGCGTACACACCTGGCACGACAGGAGCGCACAGCACAGCGAACGTATTAATACTTAAGATTGACTAATGGTGACACAAAGTGAATTCACATTGGCGGCCCGACACCGAGGCTGCCACTTGATAACAAAAGAGATAACCGACCATCTCCCCCACCCCCTGCCTGCGACAGGTCTGCTCAACCTCTTTGTCAAGCACACGTCATGCGCCCTATCGATCAACGAGAACGCCGACCCCGACGTGCGAAGCGACATGGAGAAAATCATGAACCACATAGTAAGGGAGGGAGAACCATACTACGACCACACCCTCGAAGGACTGGACGACATGCCGGCGCATGCCAAATGCTCGCTGTTTGGAGTGAGCATCAACATTCCAATAACAGGCGGCAGGCTGAACCTGGGAACATGGCAGGGCATCTACCTCTGTGAGTTCAGAGACTACGGAGGACCGAGGAAGATAGTGGCGACCATCTGCAGTTAGCGCCACCTACCGACAACAAACAAAACAGCATAAGATATGACATCAATAATCGATTTATCACTTAGCGTCGCCATGAAGGCGCACGGAGGGAAAAAGGACATTGACGGGGAGGCGTACATACTGCATCCGCTCGAAGTGGGACTCATGGGCAACACCGACGAAGAGCGAAGTGCCGGCTTCTTACACGACGTGATTGAAAACACGAACTTCATCATTGAAGACCTTGAGGCGGCAGGAATACCTAACGGCATAATAAACGCCGTGCGGCTGCTTACCCATGATCCAAAGGTACCATACCTTAATTATATACAGAACATCATCGATTCACACAACCCCATCGCGCTCAAGGTGAGATACAACGACCTTATATACCACCTCAACAAGGACAAGGCGCATCCGGAAAACATAGAGAAGCACACAAAAGCCTTGGAGATGATAAAGGAGGCTCTCAAGGACATGTATGACGTCAGACTGTTCGATCCACGGTCGTTGGACGGGACCAACCATAAGACAGCCATATTCGCAGCCGGCTGTTTCTGGGGCGTACAGCACTACTTCAACAAAACCCCGGGAGTAGTCAATTGCTACGCCGGCTATACCGGCGGCACAGAGGCTAACCCCACATACAACGAGGTGAGGTGGCACCACACAGGACACAAGGAAGCTGTATTGGTGGAATACGACCCGTCGAAGGTGGACTACACCGCCCTTTGCAAACTGTTTTTTGAAATCCACGACCCTTCGCAGACCGACGGCCAAGGTCCGGACAAAGGACAGCAATACCGTAGCGCGGTTTACTACAGCGACAAGGAGGAATACGGCGTCATCCGACAGCTGATCGACATATTGGAGACAAAATCGTATGTAGTCAACACGCTCGTCCTCCCCGCACGCGATTTTTGGATTGCGGAAAAGTATCATCAAAACTATTACGAGAACACCGGGGGCGCTCCTTACTGCCACTTCCGCACAAAGAAATTCTAACAATAACGGCACTGCTGGCAAGTGGTGCCGTTTGTTGTAACTAGGGAACATCAAAATAAAACAATATCGCCCCTCAAACGCTTAACACGAATTACAATTGCATTACATTTTTATATTAAATACTTGCAGCGAACAAAAAAAATCTTAACTTTGCAACTGAAACAGAAAAACCTCTGAACGATTGACAACGGGTAACGAACATATAAACACATTATTATATTTAATCAAACTAAACGAATTATGTTGAAAAAGCTGTGTTCACTTATTGCGTTGCTGGCGATAGCAGTCACAAGCGCAACGGCACAAGTAACCACTTCGGGTCTATCAGGGAAGATTACCATGGCAGACAGCAATGAGGATGTTATTGGTGCTCACATCCAAGCCATACACGTGCCTTCAGGTACGAAGTATGTAGCAGTATCCAACGTCAACGGCCGTTTCGCGATCCAAGGAATGCGTCCGGGCGGTCCGTACGAAGTTGAAATCTCATATGTGGGTTTTGAAAAGAAGGTTGTCAAGAATATAACCCTGCTCTTGGGTGAGACATACAGCTTGAATACCAAGCTGTCGGAATCGTCAAACCAGCTCGAAGAGGTCTTAGTGTCGGGTATGGCTTCAAAATTATCGCAAGAGAACATGGGAGCCGCCACGAACATCTCCAACGAGGAGATAGTGAACATGCCGACAGTGGGACGCAACTTGACGGAACTGACACGCCTCTCACCTTACGGCGGCAACGGAATGACGTTCTCGGGACAGGACGGGCGTACGGCCAACTTCACCGTCGACGGCGGCAACTTCAACAACAACTTCGGCCTTAGCTCGGGGTTGCCTGGAGGAGGAAACCCGATTTCAATGGAGGCGATTGAGGAATTGCAAGTCGTCATATCACCTTATGACGTGCGCCAGACCAACTTCATCGGAGGCGGCGTGAACGCAATCACAAAGTCGGGTACGAACACATTCAAAGGTTCGGCTTACATCTATCACCAGAACGAGAACATGCGTGGCGACGTAGTCGACGGCACCACCATATCGGACGCGCGCGACAAAGACCGCACCACCACTTACGGCATGACGCTCGGCGGTCCGATCATCAAGAACAAGTTGTTCTTCTTCGTCAACGCCGAACACATAAAGACTCCGACGACAGCCAACTCATGGCGCGCGTCGGAAGACGGAGTCGGAAACGCTGAACAACACCTGTCGTACGCATCAGTAGCGGACATGCAACGCGTAAGCGACTTCGTACGCGAACAATACGGTTACGACACCGGTTCGTTCACCAGCTTCCCGGCTGATGAGAAAAACACGAAAGTGCTCGCCCGCATCGACTGGAACATCAACGACAGGCACAAGCTGGCGTTCCGCTACAACTACACGCACAACGTAATCTGGAACGCTCCTAACGCAAGCTCCATGGACGGAGGCACACGCACGCCTTACGCGCGCATGTCGCTCTACTCAATGGCTTACGCAAACTCAATGTACAAAATGAACAACGACGTTCACGCATTCTCACTCGATTTGAACAGCCGCCTGACCGACAACATATCAAACCAGCTGCTCGTCACATTCAACAAGAGTGACGACAAGCGCGACTCAAACTCCGACGAGTTCCCTTTCATCGACATACTCGACGGCACAGGGACAAACACACCTTATATATCTTTAGGGTACGAATTGTTCACATGGCACAATGCGGTGAAGAACAACGTGTGGAACGTAAAGGACGATGTCACGTTCTACCTCAACAACCACAAGATCCTCGCCGGCGTGTACTTTGAGTCGATGAGCGCGGAAAACCAATATATGCGCAACGGAACCGGCTACTACCGCTACGACTCCGTAGACGAGTTCATCAACGGCACAAACCCGGAGATAGTCTGCCTCACCTACGGATACAACGGCGAGTCGAGCCCTACATCAAAGGTAAGATACAACAAGGTGGGCATTTACGGACAGGATGACTGGAACATAACCGACAACCTGAAGCTGACTTACGGCATACGCATTGACGGACTGTTTTACAACAACGACGACGTGGTGACAAACAACGCCATATTGGACCTCAACCTCAACGGACGGCATGTCGACACTGGCAAATGGCCTTCAAACAACTTGATATTCTCCCCGCGCGTCGGCTTCCAATACGATGTGTTCGGCGACAAGACTTTGAAAATCCGCGGAGGCATAGGAATGTTCTCCGGACGTCTGCCGTTAGTGTTCTTCACCAACATGCCGCAGAATTCAAACATGATACAGAACAACGTGCAGCTTAACAACAGGAACACCGACATGAGCCAGTTCGCCGGCGGACTCGTCACCGACGCAAACGGCAAAGCGACGATCGACGCGTTGTTCAACAAAATCATGAGCCTCACCGATGCAAACGGCAACCAGACATACTCGCCGACCATCACTTCCGATCAGGGCTACATATCAAAGTCAGCGTCATTCACAGGAGTTGACCACGACTTCAAGCTGCCTCAGGACTGGAAAGTGTCGCTGGCCGTCGACTACAAGCTGCCTACTTCCTTCCCGTTCACCATCACGGCCGAGGGAATCTTCGACAAGGTAATCAACGCCGCCACGATATCCGACTGGAACATACTGCCTGCGGAGGGGTTCGCACGCTGGAACGGAGCCGACGACCGTCCTATCTATCCCGACAACTTCAGGTCGGCTAACAGCAACAAGGCGTTCGTGCTTGAAAACACCCATAAGGGCTACACGCTCATCGGAAGCATAAAGGCAGAGGCAAAACCTGCAAGCTGGCTCAGCGTCATGGCGGCTTACACCAAGACCAAGTCAAAACAAATCACCAGCCTGCCAGGCTCGAACGCCGAATCAGCCTTCACATACGTTCCGACCACGGCGGGTCCGAACAACATCAAGCTGCATAATGCGCTCAACACGACACCAGACCGCATAGTGGCATCACTCACCGCCCACGACAGAAGCGGCAACCACTACAGCCTCATCTACGAATCATGGCGCGGCGGCTACAACTACTCATACATGCTGGCAAACGACATGAACGGCGACGGCTACAGCTACGACGCGCTCTACATCCCTACCGACGAGGAAGTGGCTGAGAACGAGTTCCGCTTCGCTTCGGAAGACGACAAGACCCGCTTCATGGACTATGTTCACGCCAACAGCTACCTGAGACACCATCAAGGCTCTTACGCAGAACCTTACAGCCACTACAATCCATGGGTTCACCGCATAGACATCGCCTACAAGCACGACTTCAAGTTCGTGTGCGGAAGCGCCACACACAAGCTACAGCTCAGCCTCGACGTCAAGAACGTGCTGAACTTCTTCAACGACAAGTGGGGTGTCAGCAAGTACATGAACCCGGCTCTCAACGAAGGCAGAATCCTTAAATATGAAAAGACAGACGCAGACGGCTACCCTGTATTCTCAACTCCGAACGCAGTAAACGGCGATGTGAAGACATGGCTTTACAATCCTGTAAAGGGCCAGTGCTGGTATGCCGGTGTCGGTATCAAGTATTTGTTTAACTAATAAATTCCTTTATTCGATATGAAAGTAAAATATATAATAGGTATGGTCCTCGCGGCACTTGTGTTCGCCGGATGTGACGACGATGACGACATCGGCTCATTAGACCATATTTCCGTAGACAAGACCTACGTCACGATACCAACCGATGGCGGCAGCGCGTCTGTGAACATGAAAACATCAAGGCAGTGGAAGATGGAAGGCGTGCCAAGCTGGCTTGCCGTCTCCGACACGACAGGCACCGCAGGCGAGTATTCAATAACTTTCAGCGCCGAGGCCACTTCAAGCGGGCGCGAGACTGAGATCCGCATCCTCACCCTGCCCGACAGCGCCATACAGTACCTCAAAGTCCGCCAGGGATCTATGGAAGCGTCGGAAGCCACTTGCGCCGAAGTCATCGCCGGAAACGATGGAAAGACCTTCCTCGTCACTGGAACATGCACGGCCATCGCGAACACTACATACGGCAACTGGTACTTGACCGACGAGACGGGCGAGATTTACATTTATGGAACACTCGATGCCAACGGAGCCTCGAAAAACTTCCTCAGCCTTGGAATCGAACAAGGCGACGTGGTCACGGTGCAGGGACCAAAGTCCACTTACAACGGCACTGTCGAACTGGTTGACGTCACCGTCGTGAACATAACCAAGTCGCTGCTCAAAGTAGTGTCCGACAGCCCTACGGTTCCGAAGGACGGCGGCACGTTCCAAGTGAAGGCCGCTTACAAGGGAAACGGCGCGTTCGTCACCATCCCGGATGAATACAAAGACTGGATCAAGCTGTCAGACATGGAATACGTAGCAGGCGTTCCGACCAAACTCGAGTCGTCGCCTGCCGACACCGCTCTAATCACGTTCACGGTCGACGCGAACACCGCTGGCAAGCGGACGGGTTCCGTCACGCTTAGCTCAGCCAACAGCGAAACCACATCGAACGTAACTGTGAGCGTAACACAGGAGGGAGCCATCGTGGACATCAACATAGCCGATTTCAACCTCTTGGAAGCAGGCGAGGCGCAATACCGCCTCGTAGGTGTCATTTCAAGCATCAGCAACGCGGCCAAGGGACGTTTCTACATCAAAGACTACTCGGGCGAGACTTATGTCTACAACATGAGCGGCTTCGCCGAACTCGGGCTGAAGGAAGGAGACATCGTGACGTTGGTGGGCAACAAGGGAGTCTACAATACTACACAGGAGCTCTTGAACGCCGTACTCGAAGCGTCCAACCCTGTAACTGAAATCTCAATCGCCGACTTCCTCACGCAAGAGGACTCGCGCGACAAGTACTACAAGCTCACAGGCACCATAGACGAAATAGTCAACACAACCTACGGCAACCTCTACCTCACCGACGAGGAGGGCAACCGCCTCTACGTATACGGCTGCTACCCGGGATACGGAGCCACTGGGGACAACAGGAAGAACTTCCTCGCCACAGCCGGCATAAAGGCGGGCGACAAGCTCACGATGATCGGCTACAAAGACACGTACAACGGCACGATAGAGCTGTGTGGCGGCGTTTACGTATCGCACGAGAGCGCCGAATAAGGAATCAAGGCAGAACACGCAACTGCCATACTGACAAAGGCACACCTGCATGGTGTGTCTTTTTTTGTGCCGTCAGCGACATTGAAATCAAACAAAAAAGCGTACCTTTGCATTCGTAACAAACAAACAAGATATGGTAAGAAACACTTTCATTACAATGGTGATGGCGTTTTTCGTGACCGCCGAATGCATGGCGTGGGGTCAGAAAGGACACGACACCACCTGCGCCATCGCAGAGAGGCACCTGACAAAGAAGGCGAAACGGCACATCAGCAAACTGCTCGACGGCAAGAGCATAGTCTACTGGGCCAACTGGCTCGACAACGCGAGCAACACCCCCGAGTACGCCTATTCCAAAACCTGGCACTACAAGAACGTGGACGCAGGCCAGACATACGACGAGGTGCCGCCTTTCGAAACGGGCGACATCATAACCGCGCTCACAGAGCAGATAGCCAGGCTCAAGAGCGGGACGCTGACAAAAGACGAGGAGGCTCTCGCGCTGAAAATGGTGATACACCTCGTGGGCGACCTTCACCAGCCCATGCACCTGGGACACAAGACCGACCTCGGAGGCAACCGCGTGCAGGTTGCCTTCTTCAAGCAGCCTACCAACCTGCACACCGTCTGGGACACCAACCTCGTGGAAAGCGCGCACAAGTGGAGCTCCACCGAATGGGTGGACCAAATCGACCGTACCAGCAAGAAGGAACGCAAAGCCATAGGGCAAGGCACACTGGACGACTGGGCAAGGGAGACCTACGCGCTGGCGACGCAGGTCTACGCCGACACGCCGGCAGGCTCCGCCCTGTCCTACGATTATGTGGCCAAGGCGTCGCCCGTCATCGAGCGGCAGCTGCTGAAAGGAGGCATACGCCTTGCCAAGATACTCAACGAAATCTACTGAAACGCATTCCCAAAGTTGCAAACCCGACCCTATAATGTTGTTTCTCACATTTTTAAGAATAAAAAAGCAGCAAATGTTTTTGCTATTGGCAATAAAATACTAACTTTGCATTCCGTTTACAGCCCCCGCAGGGCGAAAAGCGTATAATAAGCTTTACATAAGACTATTAATTATAACATCAATAATCAACAATAATCAAACAATTAACAAGACAATGACTAAAGCAGACATCGTTTTAAAGATTGCGAAAGAAACAGGAGTAGACAAGGCGACAGTACTGAGCGTCGTCGAATCATTTATGGCGTCAGTAAAAGACAGCCTGGCCAACAACGAGGAAGTGTTCCTCCGCGGCTTCGGTTCTTTCATAATCAAGACACGCAAGCAGAAAATCGCTCGCAACATCTCAAAGAACACATCAATGGTTATCCCTGAGCACAACATACCAGTGTTCAAGCCGGCAAAAACCTTTGTGAACTCAATCAAATGACAGCCTGTGACAGGGCAAGCCGCGTGCGGCTTGCGGTCATCGACTATTTTTTAATACAAACCATTAAACATTAAAGGACTATGCCAAACGGTAAGAAGAAAAAGAGACATAAGATTTCAACTCACAAGCGTAAGAAAAGACTAAGAAAGAACCGCCACAAGAGCAAATAAATCTCACAAACAATGAGGAAATGACAAGCGAACTTATAATCGACTCACAACCCAAGGAAGTAACGATCGCTCTTCTCGAAGACAAAAGGCTTGTCGAATTCCAAAAGGAATCAGTAGGCACACATTACTCAGTTGGGAACATCTATGCCGCCAGAGTCAAGAAAATAATGCCTGGCTTGAACGCATGCTTTGTAGATGTCGGTCATGAGCGTGAAGCATTTCTTCATTACCAAGATTTGGGAATACAATTCCTATCACTGGAAAAATACATTAAGCAGGTATCAAGCGACCGCAAGAAGCTTCCGCAAGTCGAAAAGTTCGAGAAGCAACCCGAACTGCCCAAAGAAGGCGCAATCGACAAGATACTGGAAGTGGGGCAGGAAATCCTGGTGCAAATCACCAAAGAGCCCATAAACACCAAAGGTCCGCGCCTGACGGGAGAAATATCCTTCGCCGGTCGCTACCTTGTCTTAATGCCGTTCGCCGAAAAGGTGAATGTGTCGACAAAAATAAAGAGTTCGGAAGAGCGCGCAAGGCTGAAGCAGCTGATCCAAAGCATCAAGCCGCGGAATTTCGGAGTCATAGTGCGTACAGTCGCCGAAGGCAAGCGGGTGGCGGAGCTCGACAAGGAGCTGACCATACTGCTCGACAGCTGGAACGACTGCATTAAGAAAGTCCAAATAGCAAAAGACCTGCCGGTACTCGCGCACGAGGAGACAGGACGCACGGTGTCCATGCTCCGCGACCTCTTCAACCCTTCATACGAGGCCATACACGTAAACGACCCCGCCGTCTACAAGGAAGTAAGGAAGTACGTGAGCCTCATAGCCCCAGAGAGAGAGGATATTGTAAAACTATACAAGGGCAAACTGCCCATCTTTGACAACTTTGATGTAACAAAGCAGATCAAATCGGGATTCGGAAGAACCGTAAGCTACAAGAAGGGCGCCTACCTCGTCATCGAAGGCACAGAAGCACTCACCGTCATTGACGTTAACAGCGGCAACAGATCGAGGGGAGTCACAGGTCAGGAGGCCAATGCCTTTGAGGTGGACATGGGGGCGGCCGATGAAATAGCCCGGCAGCTCAGACTGCGTGATATCGGAGGAATAATCGTAATCGACTTCATCGACTTGGACAAGGCCGACCACCGCCAGAAGCTCTACGAGAAAATGTGCGAGCTGATGCGCAACGACAGGGCCAAGCACAACATTCTGCCGCTCAGCAAATTTTGTCTGATGCAAATCACGCGCCAACGGGTTCGTCCGGCAATCAGCGTACATGTAGAGGAGACTTGTCCGACATGTCATGGAAAGGGAGTCATCAAGTCATCCTTCCTATTTGCCGAATCTCTGGAAAACAAGATAGATTACATCGTCAACAATCTTGGTATGAAGAAGTTCCAACTTCTGGTACACCCATACGTAAGCGCATACATCAATCAAGGGTTTCCTTCCCTATTAGTGAAATGGCATTTTAAATACGGCTTCGGCTTCAAGGTGATACCAAGCCAGGCCCTCGCCTTCCTTGAATACGAGTTCAAGGACGACAAAGGAAACATCATTGACATGCAGGAGCAGGTGGAACCCACCACTTAGAGAGTACTGGGGCGCTTGACGCGCGCCAGAAGCAGGAACAGCATTTCATGCTCGACAGGCATTTTACAACGAACCATAAAAAAGCTTCCTAATAAAGAGGAAGCTTTTTTATTTGGGTTTTCTGAGTGCTCTGAGTATTCAGAGGAATTCTGATGATGAACCGTTTGCGACCTCCATGGCCATTTCCACTCCCGCAGCGTCGGGAGTCGTGGTAAGGCTCACGCCTCCAAGGTTCAGAGTCAGCGAGCCGTCGTCGTTCACCGTCATCAGCTCATACATCTTGCCGTCGACCTCGGCGTTCCAAGTCTTCGCCTTCTTGTTGTAAACGAGCTTGCACTCCTGTCCGCGCGTCTCGTCAACGATCTTGTATCCGTCCTTCGTCGTCGTGATGGCGAACATGTCGCCGTTGCTCCCCTTCATGCGCTTCACTTCCCCCGCCTTCGAAACAGGGTTGTTTCCTCCCCAGAACTCAATGGAGTTGAACACGAGGATGTCGGCGAGGTAGACAACCTCGTAGACCGGAATGATGTGGAAACATACGAACACCAGTTCGTTGACGAACTTCGACTTCGATATTCCCTGGTTCCAAGTGTTGACCTTGTTGAACGTACGGAACGAGCCGATACAACTTGTAAACAGTACGCATGCGGCCATGAAGGCGCATACGATCGTTAAACCTCTCTTTTTCATAAAACTTGTTTTTTGTTTGTGGATATTATCGACCAGCCGCCGCTGGTGTTTTCTCTTTTGCACTGCAACCCCCGACAGGCCGGGATACGCGTACTCCATCCCCCTACCTCACCCGGAGCAAGTCGCCCTGTACAGGCGCATAGTCCGCGTCCTTGAAGTTGAGCTTGTACAGTTTCTTTATGTTCATGGCATAGAGTTGGGCAATCGAGTACATCGACTCCCCCTGCCTCACGTGGTGCCAGTAGCCCTTGCCGTACTGTTTCGACGCCCTGCCCTGCTTCTTCTGCAAGTAGATAAAATCGCCCTCGTTGATGCCGACCTCCTCAACCGCCTCGTTGAACTGCAGCAGCTTCTTCTTCGAGATGGCGAATTCCTTGGCCAGGCCTTCCCACGTGTCGCCGCTCTTCGCCCTTATGCAGACCACGTCGTTGTTGCTCAGCAATTGATGACTGCTGAACCTGACGTCCACGGGCAGGCGTTTCTCGGGAATGTAAACCGGAGCGTTCGGATCGCGGTCGTACTGGTTAAGCTCGTAGAGTTCGATAAGTTTGATGAGCCGGTCGGCATACGTGGGACTTGTGGCGTAGCCGCACGACTTCAGTCCGCGCGCCCATCCCTCGTAGTCGAGTATGCTGAGACGGAACAAGCGGCTGTAGCGGTCCCTCAGCAAGAACTTCGAATGGTCCTCATAACTTTCGCGCACAGTCGAGTAAGCCCTGAACTGCTCGTTGCGCCCGTCGTCGAAATGAGTGATGGTCGGACCCGTCCAGCTGCCGCCCCGCTTGATGCCGAAGTGGTTGTTGCCCTTCCGCGCCAGCTCGCTGCCGCCAGCCCCGCTTTCGAGCAGTCCCTGGGCGAGCGTAATGCTGGCGGGGATTCCGTGCAGCTCCATCTGCTCCACCGCCAGATCCTTGTACAACTCAATGTAGTCGAGATATTTCTTATTCTTGGTTTGCGCATGTACAGGCGTACATGCTATCAGCAAAACGCCCGCAAGCGTCAATATTCTCGTAAGTTTTGAAATCATAATTAATTTTTTCGCGTTTCAGCATGCAAACTTACAAAAAAATAATATATCTTTGAACGTTGATAGACCTAAAAAACCGTTTACAATGGAAAGTATTGACAAAACCATACACATCGTCGTGAAGCGGGAAAGCGAATTGAACGAGCAGGAGCGCGAGCTGGTCAGCGCGGCAAAGGCGGCCACCTACCGCAGCTACTCGCCCTACAGCAAGTTCAGCGTAGGCGCGGCGGTCCTTCTCGCAAACGGCGAGACTCTCTCGGGCAGCAACCAGGAGAACAGTTCGTACCCACAAGGACTTTGTGCGGAGCGCACCACCATATTCTACGCGAACTCACGCTATCCCGACACACCAATCCTCACGCTCTGCATCGCTGCAAGAGACACGTCGGGAGCTTTCACCAAAGTCCCCATCAGCCCCTGCGGAGGATGCCGCCAGGTGATGCTTGAGACAGAACACCGCTTCGGGACAAACATGAAAGTCATGCTCTACGGCACCGACGGCATATACATCATCGAGTCGGCGCGCGACCTCCTGCCCGTGGGCTTCGACCAGGACAGCCTCGTGTAAACAGGGACACTTGACATTGGCGTTCGACGAAATTGTCTCCTACAAGTCATGGCAATAAAGTCTTCCAATGTCACGTCTCCCCACGTCGTCATGCCTCCAATTCCTGCCACACCGACGACCGCCCACCTCTCGTCATTCCGACTCCCCTTCCGTCACCGTCATCCCGAGCGCAGCGAGAGGATCCTCATAGCACTGTGGCATTGCACTGCATCATAGCACGATTATAGCGCACTGAGGGTTCGTTCGCTTTGCTACAATGAATGGCATACGTTTCATCGAACCCTTGTCTCTTAAGTCCTTTTTCACTACAGATTGCAAAAAAACATTCTGCCGGCTTTTACAATTCAAAGATAATTCTTATATTTACATAATATAGGCGGCATCTCAGCACAAATGGTGCAAGTCAGATGAGCAGAGCCAAGCCCCAGCTTGCGCTATGCCATGACGCTGCCCATTTACGGGTGGAACCAATAAAAATAAATGGATTTATTTTGTATTGTCTTCGATTTGCACTATATTTGCCAACGGAAATCGCCCGTGCGGTTTCCGGACATATACATAAAGGCGTAACTGTACGCTTTGGTTTTGACGATGTGTGAACTTCGCAATCTCAGACTTCTTGTCAAAAACAAAGCAACGGGGACGCCTCATGGGATGTATCTCATACAGCCCTCGGAGTCATGGACATGCGTTTTGTCCATGCAAGATGAGGCACTATATATTTACATCACCGTGGGGTCTCTGCGTTGCTCGTTTCGACAAGAAGGGTAATGCGAAGACCTACACATCGTGGAACGAGCAGACAGCTTGACTCCACGTTTTTTTGTTTATGCCCTTTGAGGCTTCATCAGGAATAGCAGTCGGTCGGGAGTCTGCCGACACAGGGGAATGGATAATAGCGATACGCCTACAGGCGGCACTATGAATAAAGACTTCCGCCAACAACAAATGGAACTGATCAACAATGTAGACAAAACCTTGCGCGACGACATGGCGGCACAGATGCGGAAAGGAAGCAAACTGTCGATAGCGGCGTCTTGCTTCTCCATCTATGCGTTCCAAGAGCTTAAAGAAGCCTTAAAGGACATAAAGGAGCTGCGCTTCATCTTCACATCGCCTACGTTCACCACCGAAAAGACCCCGAAGCAGCAACGCGAGTTCTATATACCACGGCTCAATCGAGAACGTACAATCTATGGTTCCGAATTCGAGGTTAAGTTGCGCAACGAGCTGACCCAAAAAGCCATCGCCCGTGAGTGCGCTGAATGGATACGGCAGAAAGCCTGCTTCAAGTCAAATAAGACGAATGAGCAGATGATGGGGTTCATCAATCTCGACGACACAAGCTATTCGCCAGTCAACGGCTTCACGACCGTAGACCTCGGCACCCGGCATGGCAACAACGCCTATACAATGATTCAGAAGAGCGAGGCTCCATTCTCCAAAGCTTACCTTGAACTGTTCAACCAACTCTGGAACGACTCAAGCCGCTTGCAGGTCGTCACCGACGAGGTCATCGACAGCATCAGCAACGCATATAAGGAAAACGCCCCCGAATTTCTGTATTTCGTAACACTCTACAACATATTCAATGAGTTTTTGGAGGACATCAACGAAGATGAGCTTCCAAAAGAGGCTACAGGGTTCAAAAACTCTGTCGTCTGGAATAAGCTCTACAACTTCCAACGCGACGCAGCCCTGGCAATCATAAACAAGTTGGAACGCTATAACGGTTGCATCCTCGCCGACAGCGTTGGTCTTGGCAAGACCTTCACGGCACTGGCTGTCATCAAATATTTCGAAAGCCGCAACCGCACCGTACTCGTACTCTGCCCCAAGAAGCTGTACGAGAACTGGAACACCTACCGGCAGAACTATGTGAACAACCCAATGGCGAAAGACCGCCTGAACTACGACATACTCTATCACACCGACCTGTCGCGCGACCACGGCATGAGCAACGACCTCGATTTGGGACGTGTAAACTGGGGCAACTACGATTTGGTGGTCATCGACGAGAGCCACAACTTCCGCAACGGCGGCAAAGTATCAACGGACGAGAACGGGGACAACCCGCGTGAGAACCGCTACCTGCGCCTGATGAACAAGGTCATCCGCACTGGCGTTAACACCAAGGTGCTTATGTTGTCTGCCACACCCGTAAACAACCGCTTCAGCGACTTGAAGAACCAGTTGCGACTCGCCTACGAGGGACAATCGGCGGCGTTCGACGAACTGCTGCCCACAAGTCATGGCATAAACGACATATTCCGACAGGCACAGGCATCCTACAACCAATGGGCAAGCCTGCCACCAAGCGAGCGCACTACCGAACAACTGCTGCGCATGCTTGACTTCGACTTCTTCCGCCTGCTCGACGCAGTGACCATAGCGCGCAGCCGCAAGCACATTCAGCAGTACTACGACACGTCGGACATAGGGACGTTCCCCGAGCGGTTGAAACCCATTTCCCGCTATCCGCACCTGACCGACCTCGACACCGCCATCAACTACAACGAGATATTTGAACAGTTGCAACTGCTCCATCTTGCCATATACACCCCCTCAGCCTTTATCCTGCCAAGCAAACGGTCGAAATACAGGGACGATAACGAGGCCGCCACAGGCCACCGCCTGAGCATCGAGGATCGCGAGCGGGGAATACAGCGGTTGATGAACATGCAACTGCTCAAGCGGTTAGAGTCGTCCGTGAACTCTTTCCGCCTTGCACTCACACGTATACACGACTACATGAGAGCGACAC
>CAZHZH010000031.1:11514-29008 GCA_964537205.1 uncultured Bacteroidaceae bacterium | reverse complement strand
TTTTCCCGATGGAATCGATGGACATGATGGCTAATACTCTCAATCCAACAGGAAAGTTCCCTCGTACATGGTGCCGCCCACCATAATGGTAATGGTGTACGTACCCGGTGCGAGTCCGTAGAGTGATACCCGATACTTGCCGTCGGAGTCGAACAGGCAGGAGCCTTGGAGTTGCAACTCCCCGTCCTCACTGTAGATGGAGTAGCTTACGGGTTCCGCGCCTTGATAATAAAAGATGAGCGAGTCGGTGTCTCCCTCGTCTTCGAGTTCCAGATACAGCGGGTATCTGCTTGGCATGCGGGATGAACCGTTGTTACTACCATTATTGGGGTCGTCAATAGGAATTGGCTTCCTTGCAAAAGCATTGATGCCATAAGTACTAATTACTAACAGGCTGAGCACTGACAGTGTGCGTAGAATAGTGTTGTGTAATCTTTTCATTGTAAATGTATTATTATAAGTTCTATTCGGCGGCAAAGTTACGGCAAATAATTTTATTGGCAAAATTTCCGATGTGTCACGGAGTGTCACGAACATGGCTCAAACCGCACAAAAACGTTGTTGTAGATATGCGAGCAATGTTGGTAAAATTTTTGAAATTTTTTTCAACGACCATGGAAAATGACACACCATGATACTTTTTTTAGTCTAAATTTTGTTGTTCAACGTAAAGTTAGTATATTTGTACCGGCAACATCAATAAGAAATATATGAAAAATGGGAAGCATTTCGTATTGCCTATTCTGATTTTTACGCTTGCTGCGGCTTTATCATGTTCCAACGGCAATAAAATCATGGAGAGGTTGGATTATATCAAGGCGGTTGGTGACACGAACCCCCGACTTGCCTCGCTTATGCTTGACACTATAAACGGGCGTGTCCGCAGGGCTTTGGAGCCGGTGAATATGAAATATGATTTGCTGAGGATACGCTTGAACGACAAGGCGTACCTTGTGGCAACGTCGGATTCGATGATAAAGATTCTGCTGGACTATTATGAGCGTCACGGCAACGACAGAGAAAAGCAGGAGGCGTATTATTATGCCGGAAGCGTGTATCGGGACTTGAACGACACTCCGCGTTCGCTTGAATACTTCTTGAAGGCGGAGGAGACGGCGGAGAACGGCAAAAACTGTGACTCGCTTATGTTGAGGAACACGTATTCCAATCTTTTCCTATTGTATAAAGGCAGTATGCTTGACAATAAGAACGCATACACTTGTGTTCGGAAGGAATACGAAATATCAAAGAAACTGGGTAAGACGGAACTGGTGTGTCTGCTGCACATGGGGGAATCTTTGATTTCACTTGACAGCGCGGAACAAGGGCGCAGGATGTATGTACATGTTCTTGATTCAATATATTCCGATCCACAAATTGGCGGCAGTGTCTACAGATTGAGGAAACTGCAGAATGACATCCATCTGCTCAACAACATATTGTGGACTTTGTCGTTCCTTAACGACAGCGACAATGCAAAAAGATGCATCAACTTAATAGAGAAGGCTGGTATAGGGGATGATGACGCCCTTATATGCTGTGCATACGGCTATTACTATAATATGCTTGACAAGAAGGATTCAAGCCTGATGGCTTTTGAGCGGTCGGTTAGCATTGAGAAGAACATGATGACCAAGTGTGCCACTGCGGGAACCTTGTTTAAAATGTATGATCGCCAAGGCATGAATGATAAGGCTGTCAAATATGCGAGACAATATGTAAAGTTGAATGACTCACTCAATTTGGATGAACGCCAAAGGGAGGCTTTCCGTACACACAATATGTTCCAGTATCATTTAGACAAGAGCAAGGAAGAAAAAATCATGAGGGATCAAGCGACTATGAAGTTGGGCATGGCAATTGTATGCTCTTTGTGTGCAGTCGTTCTGATACTGGTTTTTATATATATAAGAAATAAAAGTACTCGTAGCGCAAAGGAGGTGGAGGCTATTTCCAATGAGCGGGACAGACAGGCGGGCATGGTGAATAAATTGCAGGCAGACCTTGCAACCTCAACAAAGGAGGCGGCAACGATAAAGGAACGCTTGGGTGAAAATGAGTCTGACATTACAACATATAAAACGGAATTGGCGCAGAAACAGCAGGAACTTGATCAAGCCACCATGATGGTAAAGGAAAAAACTGTGCAGAACGCATCGCTTCTGGCAATGATACGCCAATGGAGACAGAACGACCTGCCAGGTGATTTGGAGCAGATTCTGCAAATGAATAATCCTAAAGTATATAACATATCAAAAGAACAGTGGAAAGTAATATATCAAGAGATTGACAAGACACACCCTGAAGTAATGAACCTCATATTGGAGAAGATAGGGCGGGTGAACGAGACCCAGCTGCGCATCATTTACCTTTTATGCATGGATATCCCCAAACGACAGATTGAACGGCTTACAGGAGCGTCGCATTCCACTGTGATGCGGTGGAGCAAGAAGTTCCAGGGACTATTTGGTGATTCCCTAAAAACTCAGCAGGGCAAATGACGACTTAGAACTTGTATTTCCTCTTGGGATTCTTTGGAAACCATCCCTTTCTCACCCGCTCTTCCTGTTCGAACAATTCCTTTATGCTCCACAAGCAGGAGAATGAGAAGACTCCAAGCAGTGACGCCCAAAAAGTGTTTGAGATAAACAGGGTTCCGATGATTCCACCGGCACCAAACAACAAGAACACCCACCAAAGGCGGGTGCCTGTATAATACTCGGTTTTTATCACTATTGGGTGGAACACTCCTATCGTCAGAAATGTGCAGATGCCAATGAGCAACCCTTCAATATTCATCTTTTATTCGCCTTGGTCAATAATGGTGATTGGTACTTGCTTCTTTATGGTCTGATCGAGCGAGATGAGGGTCTCGGTAGAGCTGACACCTGGGATTGCCTGTATCTTGTTGCTCAGAATGTCCATCAGATGAGCGTTGTCTTTGGCATACATCTTTATGAACATATAGTATTGACCGGTGGTGCAGTGGCATTCAACCACTTCCGGAATCTGCCTTATATGTTCAACCACCTCTTTGTATAATGATCCTTTCTCAAGCTTGATGCCCACGAATGTGCAAGTTGAATAACCAAGCACTTTCGGGTCAACATAGTAACCTGAGCCAGTGATGACTCCTGCATCGATAAGCCTCTGTACACGTTGGTGTATTGCAGCGCGTGAAACCCCGCATTCAGCCGCAACATCCTTAAAAGGCAAGCGGGCGTTGTTGGAGATAATTTCCAATATCTTTCTGTCTAGTCTGTCTATTTTTGTCATGACTTTTGAATTGAGTATATCTATTTCAAAGCAAATATAGTGAAATTAAAGTGAGCGTGCAAATAATTAAAGATAAAAATTTGGAGCGGGAATCCTTTTGGGTAATCTGTTCCGCATTTATGTGTTTGAATACATTTGTACTTTGCATATGCCGGTTAACATGGGAAATGGCGGATTTAATTTGGAAGTTTTTATGATTTGCACTAACTTTGCATGGTGATTAAATATAAGGTATATGAAGCGATGGATATCTTTCGTCATAGTATTGTCTATGGCACTTCAAATAATGGGACAAGAGAAGAAACTGTTTTCAATTGACGACCTCATCTATGGAGGTAAGAGTTTTTACCAGAATCAACCTCAGTATTTTTATGCGGAATGGTGGGGTGACGAACTGGTGACGCTCGATATGGACGAGGTGCGGAGTGGCATCGCGGAGGGTGGCAAGAAAGCACTATACACCTTGAACGATATAAACGAGATTCTAAGTGGCGCTGGGGAGAAGGCGTTAAGCCATTTGTATAATTCGAAATTCCCGTATGCGGGTCAGACTCTGGCTTTGTATGATATGGGGAACGAGCAGGTTCTTGTGGACTGGGAGGCGAAGAAGGTAGTGTGGTCGCAACCGTATGACGCGGAAGCGCGCAACCGTGAGTTTTCCACCATATCACGCAACTTTGCATATACACTCGACCATAACTTGTATGTCGTTACCGCCGATGGCAAAAAGACTGCTGTCAGCAGTGATGGCAGCATAGACATTGTGTATGGCGAACCGGTTCACAGAAACGAATTCGGAATAAACAACGGGTCTTTTTGGAGTCCTACGGGCAGGTTGTTGGCGTTCTATCGTATGGATCAGTCGATGGTTACAACCTACCCACAGGTAGACATCTCGACTCGATGCGCAACGATGGTGCCAGACAAATACCCCATGGCAGGCGAGACGAGCCACAAGGTGACAATCGGGGTGTATGACACGGAGACGGGAAATACTATTTACCTTGACGCAGGTGACCCTACCGACCGCTATTTTACCAACATAGCGTGGAGTCCGGATGAGAAATCGATATATGTCATAGAGTTGAACCGCGATCAGAACCACGCCCAATTGGTGCGGTACGATGCGAACACAGGCAGAAAGGACGCCGTGTTGTTTGACGAGACCGATGAGAAGTACGTCGAGCCTATGAATCCTATAAAGTTCCTCCCGTGGGACGACTCCAAATTCATATACATGACGCGTAAGGACGGGTACTTGCATTTATACCTGTATAATACAGAGGGCAGGCAGTTGTCGCAGCTCACCAAGGGTGAATTCGAGGTGATTGATTTCTTGGGATTTAACAAGAAGGACAAGACAGCGTTATTCACCAGTAATGAACAAAACCCTTTGCAAAAGAATATATATAGCGTGTCGATGAAGGGCAAGCGGACTTTGTTGGACGAAGGAAGAGGCGTACACGAAGCTGCATTGTCGGAGAGCGGCACGCTCATAGCGGATGTATGGTCGTCTCCGGAGGTGGCTCGCAAGGTAGATATTATTTCCACAAACGGAAAAGGCAAAACGGTGAACCTGTTGAACGCAGCCGACCCTTGGGACGATTTCAAAGTCCCGGAGATCAAGGTCGGCACGATAAAGGCGGCGGACGGTAAAACAGACCTTTACTACAGGCTTGTACTACCTACTGATTTCGACCCAGACAAGAAATACCCTGCTGTGATATATGTTTATGGAGGTCCGCACAACCACTTGATTGACGCGTCACGTCACTGGGACGTCGGTGGCTGGGATGTCTGGATGGCCCAACAGGGATATGTGATGTTCAGTCTCGACAACAGGGGAAGTGAGTATAGAGGCACAGAGTTTGAGAAAGTAATGTTCCGCCAGTTGGGAGTGGAGGAGATGAAAGATCAAATGAAGGGTGTGGAATTCCTCAAGAGTCTGCCGTACGTTGACGCGGAACGCTTAGGTGTGCATGGATGGAGCTTCGGCGGATTTATGGCTACAAGCTTGATGACGACCTATCCTGAAGTGTTCAAGGTCGGAGTGGCAGGCGGTCCTGTAATCGATTGGAAGTACTACGAGGTGATGTATGGTGAGCGTTATATGGATACGCCGCAGACCAATCCGGAAGGCTATGCCAAAACCTCTTTGCTAAACAAGGCGGGAAATCTGAAAGGCAAGTTGCTCATAATCTATGGAGGCAATGACAATACGTGCGTGCCTCAGCATACGCTTTCGTTCATCAGGGCATGCATAGACGCAGACACTTATCCCGACTTGTTCACTTATCCAGGAGATGAACACAACATGCTGGGAACCGATCGTGTACATTTGCACAACAAGATAACACAATATTTCAATGAATATTTAAAGTAACAGATATGAAGATTCTTCTATTAGGAAGCGGTGGCAGAGAACACGCGTTAGCTTGGAAAATATCACAGAGTAAAAAAATTGAGCGGCTGTATATCGCGCCAGGTAATGCCGGTACGGCCGAGGTGGGCGAAAACTTGAATGTCAATGTTGATGACTTTGACGGAATAAAAGACTCCGTTTTGGCGAATGGAATAGATATGGTCGTAGTTGGGCCTGAGGTACCATTGGTGAAAGGCATATACGACTATTTCAAGAATGATGAACGGCTGAAGGATATTCCTGTCATTGGTCCGTCAAAACAGGGGGCGGTGCTTGAAGGCTCAAAGCAGTTTGCCAAGGAGTTTATGCAGCGTCATCACATACCGACAGCTTCATACAAGAGTTTTGATGGTACGACATTGGACGAAGGCTTGAAGTTCCTTGAAACATTGAAGGCTCCATACGTGTTGAAAGCGGACGGCTTGTGCGCAGGCAAGGGCGTGCTAATCGTCCCTACGCTCGCAGAAGCCAAAAAGGAGCTGAAGGAGATGCTTGGAGGCATGTTTGGCAACGCAAGTTCCACTGTCGTCATTGAGGAATTCCTCAGCGGCATCGAATGTTCGGTATTTGTGCTGACAGACGGCAGGCACTACAAGATATTACCGGAGGCAAAGGACTACAAGCGCATAGGTGAGGGCGACACAGGATTGAATACTGGCGGTATGGGTTCTGTAAGTCCGGTGCCATTTGCCGACAAACAGTGGATGGGCAAGGTTGAAGAACGCATCATCCGCCCTACTATTATGGGGTTGGCAGAAGAAGGTATAAATTATAAGGGATTCATCTTCTTTGGGCTTATCAACGTGGGCGGCAACCCTATGGTCATTGAGTATAATGTCCGCATGGGTGACCCGGAGACTGAAAGTGTGATGCTTCGCATTAAGAGCGACCTTGTGGACTTGCTTGAAGGAGTAGCGGAGGGGAACTTGGATGAAAGGCAAATTGAGATCGACGACAGATCGGCGGTATGCGTCATGCTCGTGTCGGGAGGTTATCCGGAAGCGTATGAGAAAGGCTATCCTATTACAGGAATTGACGATGTGAAGGATAGCATCGTATTCCATGCGGGAACCAAAATGGAGAACGGACGGATTGTAACCAACGGCGGACGGGTTATTGCCGTAAGTTCATATGGGCGCAACAAGGAGGAAGCGTTGGAAAAGTCGTTCAAAGGCGCACAGACAATACAATTCGAAAAAAAGTATTTCCGCTCAGACATAGGCAGGGATTTGTAATAGCAACAGAGTAACAGTAAGCAAAATTGGATATTAGGAAGTTTCAAAGCTCGCTTGCCTCCAGTCCGACGTCACTTCATACGATAACTGTGGTGACAATTGTCGTATGGTTGGTCGTTGGAAGCGTTCCGATTCAGGATTACACTCAGTGTGGTATTTGGAACTTGTTGCCCGAGTGTGTGCGTGGCGCGGGGTGGCTGAATACTACACTCGCGGTTTTGGTCACGGCTGTGACCATTTACGTGATCGGCGAACTGAACACATCGCAAGTGTTGTTGCGCCTGAATTCGAGAGCCATGAGCTTCACGTTTGCGGCTCTTGTCACTGCCAGTACATTTCTGCATTCGTTTACACCAGGTTATATCGTGATGTTTTTCCTGCTGTTATCCTATTTCACGTTGTTTAATTCTTACCAGTTGGAAAGTGCGGCGGGCCTCTCATACGTGACCTTCCTGTATTTAGGAGTAAGCGCCCTCGTGTTCCCGAAAGTAGTTTGGCTGACTCCTGTTTATTGGCTGTCGATGTATATTCTAAGGGCCATTAACGCGCGAAGCGTAAGCGGCTCCGTATTAGGTCTTATCACACCATTTTGGATAGTGGGAAGCATTGCGTTCTGTCTTGATAAAATGCATGATTTCGTTGAAATCCTTCAGCAGATGATTGATTTCCATTTTGGAGGATATTCCTTGATGTCTACTGGCGAGGTACTCATGATTGGGCTTTCGTTCATTACATTTATAATAGGAGTAGTGGATTTCTATATGAGGATATATCTCGATAAGACAAGAACACGCATAATATATAATATAATCATCCTTCATGGCTTTGTGTATTTCCTTCTGTTGTTGCTACAACCTGTCAGCGGCATGGTAATTCTTCCTATGGTAATCATGAACACCTCTATTATTGGCGGGCATTATATAGCGAATGACTCCACATCGCTGTCGAATACAATCGTTTGCATGCTGACGGTGTTTGTCCTGATATTATTTGTACTGAATATATGGATTCTGTAAATGACTTTTTCATAAGTTACGGGTATTTGGGAATGGGGATAGCCTCGTTTCTTGCCGGCACGTTTTTCCCGTTTAGCAGTGAGGCAGTCATGGCTGCTTTGTTGGCGGCAAGCGATATGGATCCCGTTTTGACTGTAGTTAGTGGGACGATCGGTAATGTGGCTGGTTCGATGGTTAATTATGCGATTGGGTCGTTTTGCAAGCCTGCGACAATCTCTAAATGGTTCAAGATCAAACCTAAGCGAATGGAAGCCGCCCAGCATTATGTGGAGCGTTATGGCGCATGGATGGGCTTTTTTGCATTCATACCAATCTTAGGAACGGCAATCAGCATAGCACTTGGCATATTGAGGGCGAATGTATGGGGAACGCTGTTGTCTACTTTTCTTGGCAAATGTATTCGATATATTGTTGTGGCTTATTCCGTAATGGCTTTAGTGTGATGTTAAAGACGAAAATATATCTATACAGGCATGGTGAGACAGAGGAGAATCGGCACCATATTCTGCAAGGGCTAATGCCTGGTAATCTGACCGAAGAGGGCAAGAGACAGATCGAGGAGTCTGTAGGCGGTTTGATGGAAATGTCGATTGACCTGATTCTTTGTAGTGACTTGAAGAGATGCAAGGATACTGCCGCAATTATTAACCGTACGCTGAAAGTGGAGGTTGTGGAGACGCCGTTGCTACGTGAGAGGGATTGGGGAAGCGCTACGGGCATGGTCGTGGACAAAACTCATAAAATCGTCATCTCTGGTGACGCGGAATCAATAGAGGATATGAAAGAACGTGCAAGATTGTTCCTTGATTATGTCAAGACGGCATATAGGGGCAAGACGGTCCTTGCGGTGAGCCACGGATTGTTCTGCCGCCAGTTGCAAGCGGTAAGCAAGGGAGTGGAACTTTCAGATATTATACCAATGCAAAACACAGAAGTGCGTTTGATAGAGTTATAATGCCTCATGCAATCCTCCCGAATGATGTGCATTGCGGTTGGCGCATAGACCCCCAATAGTAGTTTAACGCCTATGCCTTGGGATGATTTGCGACTTTGCCGCATAGTAGCAACACCTTCCGATTGTCCGCCAAAGTGGTCGCGAATATGAATGCGTCTCCGCCATCCTCCAATTTTAACCGTTGCCGCAATTTTGCTACTGTTGAAGGAAAGTTCCTTATTGATATGTTGGCTTGTTCAAGTGTATGCAGTTCTTTAATGTCATGCTTATTGGCCGACAACACTTTTTCCACTCGAAAAGACCTGCCGGGGAAATCTTCAATAAGATTGTCGGAGGTGTACAAGTGACTATTGGGATGTAATTGTAGTGCGTTGTATCGTTTAGCTATGGACTTGAAGCAGCATGCTTTCATCAGTGATGCGTTTGGCTCATACAAGAATGCTTTCGGATATTTCGCGTAATCGTATGAGAGTGCGTCTTCATCCTCTTTAGTAAAGGAAAAGGACTGTGTTCCCGTATCTGTTATATTTACGCATGTGATTGGAGGATTTCCTTGTTTGCCATCAGTGATTATTGCGAGTATTTCCTTGCATTCGCCGTTCACACTGACGATGTGCATGGAGGTGATTCCTTGCACCTCTTTTACTATTGAGTTGATGTTCAGCATAGGAGACAGTTTGATCATAACAAGGTCGGCCTTTTCGCGTAATAGCTGGTTCAGCTCATATATGTTTGGAGAACATTCGCTGATTGATACTACTTTCGTCCCATTGAAGTCTCGACGTGAAGGGTCGATAAAAATAAAGTCCTGACGCGGAATAGCATGCAAGACGTCCTCGCAGCGTTTGTTTTCTATAGAAAAGTCCTTAATCCCAAGTAGCGGCAGGTTATTTGCCGCCAACTCACACAATTCCTCATCAGGTTCGACAAATGTGAGGTGAGTGAACATGCGTCCCAACATAACGGAGTCAACCCCGAATCCCCCTGTCATATCTGTCATTCGCTCTTTGCTTTCCAAGGGTTGGATGATGGAGGCTTTGTATTCTGCTGTAGTTTGCGAGGAACATTGTTCGAGTGAAATATGTTTCGGAAATATTATTCCATCTGTATCCGCCCAGAGAGGCAATTTCCTCTCTGCGATTTGCCAACCATGAATTTGGGTAATTGCCGCCTTGATGTCGATGCCGGGATACAACTTCGCATGTAGTGCAAGTTCATTTATGTCATCGTGAAGATGTCTTTTTATAAACGGTCCCATAATAGCTTGACAGGTCTGATTGTTTACATATTGTTACTTGATGGGCTGTCTTTTTTCCGCCTTTATTTGCGCTCTGGTCTTAAGATTGAAATGCCACCATTCAGTCTTTAGGACTTTGAATCCGCCGGCTGCCATTACTTCCCGCAGAAGTCTGCGGTTGTCCGCCGCCGTCTGGCTTATGATGCCTTTTCGCACCAACTCTTCATCGAGTTCGGGATGTGCCGCTTTTCCCATATAATCTATTTTCGTACCCATCGGAATACTGTCGCCCCCCTCGTCACATATTGTTATATCAACGGCGAAGCCGTAATTGTGAAGTCCTCCTCCGTTAGCGGGGTTGCTCACATAGATGCTCTTAGAGGTTCCTTTCACCTTGTTCCACATTTTTTGTTGAATCGACATAGGTCGTGCCGCGTCGTAGACAATCAGGCACAGTTCGGGACGCAGCTCTTTCAGTCTTTGCTGGCATTTCTTAAGGGCTTGCGCGGCTTCGGGGTGAAGATACGCGTCATGTAGGTCTGTATACATAATTTCGCCGGTAAAGTTGTCGGGGCGACCATACATCAAGCTCACACGTATAGTCGGGTCAACATCCTTTATATTGACATATCCTTGTTGTTCCAACGTTTGCGCATTGGTAATCAAAGCAAGTGGGAGAAGGAGTAATGCCGATAACACTTTCATATTGAATATATCAAGCCCATTTTCCATTCATGACTTTTTGCATGAACGTTAGGGTAGTACTTGTAATTCGAACTGCGATAATATATTTGATAATCTATGTTCAATCTTAAATTCTTCTGTAAGTTGTATTGTACGAATACGTTGTTGGTGATTACCGAGTGATTGCCACGGTCACCCCAGCAGCTGATATCCACACCCTTTTCCATCAAGCGGTCTATTTCCTCTGGCGTCTTGCCGTCGAAACTATACAACCGCGCGAAGTAGAATTTGTTGCCGATAGTCGCCTTTTGGTTTATGTAGAATTGTGTATTATTGCGAATGCTTGCTCCGCCTGCGAAGTTGTACCGCCGCAACGGGTAGTAGTCTGCGTTTGTACCTCCGAATGGAACGGCACTGATCATTAAGTCGTTAAAGAGACAAATGTGATCTGTGTAGTGCTCAACATACATGTCGCCTCCGAAACTAACTGCCTCGGAGATGATTGAAAAGTTATGAGCTCGCTGCTCGTGCTTTGAATAGTGGTCTACATACTTCACGTTGTGATACAATCCGAAATCCAAATTCCAATTGTGTGAATGCTGTATCTGAATAGAGGCTAATCGTCCTGATATTTCGAAGTTTCCGACTGTTGGCAAATTATCGCCGTCACCAGCGAGGTTGGCAAGTAAAGATATGCTGAACAGGTCGAACGGCTTGCTTTTGCCAGACGGTGTGAAACGTTCACCATAATTGAAATTGAACTCTATGTACGCGGTGTTTATCTGCTCTTTGCTTCCTTTCAGCTCCTCCATGCCACGGTAACCGAGTCCCGCTTCGAATGAGTAAGGCTGCGGTTGTACTCGTTTGCCTCTTGACGGGCTTACACGCCACATTTCGCCCGAAACAAGCCGGTGGACGGCTCTGACCGGATTTAGAAGCGAACCAATGATTTCGCGTACAACACGGTTGGCTCCACGGCGTGAGTCGTCGAAAAAAATATCCGATGAGCGATGTGCGACTTCTCCAATCGCGGCGCCTCCCACACCGGTAGATAGCAAGTCGTTTATTGCAGGGGCGTTGGTCTCGCACAGCCATTCCCACGACGCACTTCCAATTATAGGGTACAGCAAAGACACCCCGTAGCTTAATCCCTCGTTGCGTGCCGCATTATAGAACATGGCGCCATGATAAGGATGAGAAAACTGATTGCCTGAGAAACTGTCGTTATCGAACACTGGTTTGTGGGTGAAATGGTCTTCGATTACATTGAAGGTCACCTCTGCCCATTCACGGTCTTGCACAAAATGATCCCAGCCAAGAATGATTGCGTTGATACTCAAGTCTTTTGCCAAAGCTATGAGTGGATTAGGCTTGACATATACAAGCGTATCAACCCCTCCTAAACGCTGTAAGTGTGTGCGTCGGCCTGTGATTGGGTCATACCAAATGGAGTCGTCTTGCAGTGTGACATCATCGTCTGTGTCTTTATCATTTTCAATGGTCTCTTGTGAGAATGCGCTAATTGAAAACAATCCAAGCATTGTTAATATTAAATAGTTCTTCATTCTCTTCGTATCGGATAATCGCTCCTGAATTCTTCGAACAGGTCAGGTGCGTTTTTTAAACTTCTTGAATCTTTCATGAGTGTTTCCACAGACAGTTTCTCTCCTTGTGGAATGTGTATATTTGCGGTAAATGGAGTTGCAAGATAGTCGGCGACAACCTGCAGTGCCATTCGTGTCGCGTTGGCTTTTCCGTCGGCTGAATAACCTGCGATGTGCGGGGTGCCGATGGCTACGCGCTGAAGGAGCTTAGTGTTAATGTGAGGTTCATTTTCCCAAGTGTCAATCACTGCGTCTGAAACAGTTCCTTCTGTTAAGGCGTCATATAATGCCTCATTGTCTACCACCCCGCCTCGTGAGGCGTTGATGATTAGCGGGTGTCGTTTGAGATGCTGGAAGAACTGACGGTCGGCAAGATGGTAGGTCGGGTATTTTCCTTCATTTGTAAGTGGCGTGTGGAATGTTATTATGTCAGCTTGCTCTTGTATTGTCTTTATATTAGTGAAAGAGTGTCCTTCAATAAAATCGCCTGTATCTTCACGTGGCGGATCAGACAACAGCACATTCATTCCTTGTTGTTCAAGGTCGTTTAAAATAAGTGTTCCGACATGTCCTACGCCTATTATGCCGATTGTCATTGATGGTCTTAATTTGTTGGTCGCAATAAGTGCGTTGTGTACGTAAATGCATACAGAGTTCGCATTGCAACCTGGGCAATTTGCCCATTGAATGCCTGCGTGCTTGCAATAAGCCGTATCGATATGGTCGAAACCAATGGTCGCTGTGACTATCAATTTCACTTTAGTATCTTCAAGTAAACGTCGGTCGCAATGCGTCCGTGTCCTTACAATGAGTATATCAGCATCCTTGACGCTATTATGGTCGATAGCAGAGCCAGGCAAATAGGCAGTCTCGTCGACCAATCGTTCTATTTGTCCTTTGATATAAGGGATTTTATCGTCCAATACAACTTTCATATTGCAAAATTACTAATATTTGTCGAAATAGCCTTAAGGTAGTAGAGTGTTCAAACAAAGATGCAGACTAAATGAACACTTCATCGTATCAGCCTGCTTGCAAAGCGGTCATAAACAAGATTGGTCAGATAGAAAAAAAACACGGCGAAAAACAACCCTGATATAGAGTCTACCAGATAATGGGCTTTGATATAGACAGTTGCCATACAAAGCAGAATATAGAAAGGCGCTAATATCCAAACCAGCCATTTGTTGCTTGTCCTCCACGCAAGTATCATACAGATGGTACTCATGCCTACGTGGCTGCTTGGATAAGCTGCTTCGGGCCGTTCTCCTATTTCTTGTGCGGAAACAACCAGCTTGCTGAATATCCCCTTTACTTCTGGTGTGAGCATCTCAGTATGGGTCTTGAAGTAATCACCTAACGCAGGGAAACTATTTCCCCATCCTCCTTCGCCGTATATGTCTTGCAACGCCCGAAAATAGTATTGCGGGCCTGCAACTGGCAGGAATTCATAGATGAAATAAAATAGAAAAAACGAGGCGAGGAAAATGAACGACGCCTTGTCATATTCGCTCACACGGAAGACCAAGTAGAACAGCAGGACGGCAAACATCATGTAGTAGTATGAGTAGTAGCCCATATTGAACATCTCACTCCAAAACGCTGATGATAATAGTTTGTCGAATTCGAGTGAAGGCTGGCAGCCGAAAAGCACTTGGTCAGCATGAGCGAACACATGGTCAAGGTAGTGGAACATGCTGCAGAAATCGTATATTTCCGGATACCACCAAATCAAGAGTACGTAAAGAGGCAAAGATCTCCACGCCAATGCAAGTTTGGTTGGCAGCACCTTGTAAGTAAAATGGGTTATAATGATTATTGAAACAGCCGCGGCCCTTAACCCTATCATATTGAGTGGATGTGACAAGTTGTGCCAAAAGACGGCTATCATTATACTTGTAATGATAATATAAATCAGTGTAACAAGCTCCGCGCTGATTAAATCCAGTTTTCTTTTTTGTACCATGCAATTGTTTCTTTTACTCCACGCGGCAATTGCCATTGTGGATGATAATTCAGTATTGTCTTCATTGGAGTGATGTCGCAAGTCCAGTCGCGTTGGGCCATTATTTTATATTTGTCTCTGTTCAGTGTGCAAGGTTTCCCTATCAGCTTTGCGAAGTCTTCGGCAATTGCCGACACTGCCTTCAGAAGCCATAATGGAGCGGTAATGTGAACAACAAATCTGATTCCGAGTTCCTTCTGTATCAAATCGCTGAATGTCCGGCTGCTATACTGTTCCCCATCCGTCACGCAGAACGTTCCATTTGTGATGTCTTTATCTATCGCCGCAAAGATGGCCCCCACCAAGTCCTTGACGTATACAAATGTGAGGATTTGCGGACGAAACCCTACCGCAAAATCTACGTGGCGCTTTATGGATTTGACCATTAGGAAGTAATCTTTCTCACGCGGTCCGTAAACTCCTGTTGGACGAAATATAACAAGGTTGGAGTCTGACTGCCTGAATGTTTGGTCGAGCCATTGCTCGGTCTTAAGTTTGCTTTGGCCGTACATGGATCCGTAGATTGCACTTAGGCTGCTCATATATATGAATTGGTGTGGTAAAATATCCAATTCCCGCATTACCTCCACAAGGTTGCGTGTGCATTGGTAGTTGTGAAAGTCGAATTCTTCCTTATTTATGCATTTTGTCTTTCCTGCCGCGTGAATAACCACGTCGAATCGTATGTCGCGTTGGCTTAGTTGGCTTTTCAAGTGAAGCTTGTCTGTGAGGTCAAGTTCTATGAACTTTAGTCCGTCATACTTCAGCCAGCGTCTGCTTGATGTGCTTCGCATACCTGCCCATGTATCGAATCCTCTTTCCAGTGCTTCGCCGCAAAGGAAACTTCCAATGAAGCCGCTTGCTCCTGTTATAAGAATCTTCCTTTTTCCCATCGGATTTCATAATTAGACTGCAAAGTTATGAAATAATTACGAGATACTTGCCGCCTTTCAAACTTTTGGCGTAAATTTGCGTCAAAGAAACAAACTTAGAGAAACAAGAGATGAAAAAGCATTTTCGTTCTGCATTCTTATTAACAGGCATGTTGGCAGCGTTGGTTTTGAACGCTGGGCCTGCCTGTGCCGCTAATAAAAAAGTTGTAAGAATTGTGTATTCAGGCAGGCAAGTGGAAGTTACAGGAAAGGCCAAGGGAGTGGATGTCCGCACCACAGGCGCACGGGTTGAGGTGGAAAACAACCAGACGGACAATGATGAGGTGGAATTCGTTCTTGAAGGCAAATCAGACAATGGCAATTTCGAATACAAAGGGCGGTGCAAGACTACTATTGTGCTGAACGGAGTCTCACTGAGAAGCAACGAGGGCGCCGCATTGAACTTGAAAAGCGGGAAGCGGATGAAGATAAACATTTCTGAGGGTACGGAAAACAATCTTGAGGACGGACTTGATACTCTTCACAAAGCTTGTGTGTATACCAAAGGACATCTTGAAATCTCTGGTGGCGGTACGCTGAATATCACCTGCCATTCCAAGAACGCTGTTTATGCCAAAGAATACATAGCCATCGGCAAATCGACAGGCAATATAAACATCACGTCCGATATTGGAAACGCAATCAATACTGGTGGCACGCTGACAATTAATGGTGGAGACATTAATATCCGGTTGTCAAGTGTGGACAAGAAGGGATTAAAGTCGGATTCTTTGATGACCATCAATGACGGAGTCATAACACTTGCACTTACTGGCGATGGTGGCAAAGGTATAAAGTCTGGTGGTGACCTTGTGATAAATAACGGCAAGTTAACTGTCATAACGTCTGGCAACTACTTAAGCGAAGCAAGTGGATTTGGCGGTTCGCCTCCTATGATGGGTGATTCGATTGCCATGGAATTCGGCCCTCCTATGATGGGGGGCTTTGGCATGGACGGCTCCGGCGCGCCACCTATGATGGGTGATTCGACTGCCATGAATTTCGGTCCTCCTATGATGGGGGGCTTTATGGGAGAGTTCAACGATTCTGCCATGCAGGCAATGATGGATGAAGGCCGTAAGATGATGGAACGCTTCCAGCAGATGACAGATGAGGAACGTGACAGCCTGATGCGGGGCGGGCTGGATTTTGGCGCACCGCCTATGGGTGGACCTGGAATGGGAGGTTTTGGCAGTCCCAATAATATTGAGCTAAGCGACTCTGTCCGCAATCTGTTGTTCGCTGATGAGGATTCAAACAAAGAGGGTGAATTCGGCGGCCCTGGCGGCAGACGCAATTTGGAGGGTACCGCAAAAGCGGTCAAGGCGATGGGCCGGATAGTGATCAATGGCGGAGACTTGCGTCTTGAGACTTCTACTGCCGGAGCTGAAGGGCTTGAAGGTAAACAAGGTGTTACGATTTGTGGAGGAAAGATATATATCAAGGCGAAGGACGACGCAATCAATTCTGGTGGAAAGATAGTGTTCGCTGGTGGCGATGTATTTGCGTGGAGCATAGGGAACGACGCTATAGACTCCAACAGCCGTGAGACTGGTGCCATCACTATCAGTGGTGGAAAAGTGATAGCATGCTCGCAATGCGGACCGCCCGACGAGGCTTTCGACTGCGACTTCTCTCCGTTCATACTGACGGGCGGAACTGTTTTTGGAATGGGTGGTTCCATGGGTGGACAGACGACTTCACCTACGGTGCAAGACGATACTCAGCCTACGGTCATACTTTCAGGACTCCCTTGTCCTAAGGGCAAGACCTTGGTGTGCGCTGACGAAGCCGGAACCGAGTTGTTCACATTTGATATTCCGTTCACTATGCAAAGTAGCAGTAGCATATTGTCGCTCCCACAGTTTGAATTGGGAAAAACATATATAGTAAAGATAAAGGAACCTGATGTGGAAATCAAGAGGTTTACTTTTGATGAAGCCGTAGTTAATTAAAACGGCTCTTCCATATGGTCGCATGGCCGTGCACATCCGCTAAAAACGAGTGTCCCTACATAGATTAAGACCGTTTTTAGCGGATGGTTACGTTTTTACAAGTATATGTTTCATGAATGATAATTGTTGTATATTGAATGAAGTAACTTTGTACGTGTCAAACAATAACTAAT
>CAZHZH010000031.1:0-11414 GCA_964537205.1 uncultured Bacteroidaceae bacterium | reverse complement strand
TTCGTGCTTCAAACCATTGACGAAATGCAAACTCGTTACCAAATCAATACCGGCAGGGTTTATTGGTCGGGCTTCTCTATGGGTAGCATGCTTATATATCACAGCATAGCGAAAGTGGCGGACAAAATCGCTTGTTTCGCCCCTACGAGTGGAATACAATTCAGTGAAAAACCATGGGAAGCACTTACGCGCAAGGTAAACCTGATACACGTACATTCGTATGACGATACCGTTTTCGGATATAGTGATTATGGCATTCATGACTATGTCCAGAATATTGCGAAGAAAAACGAGTTCACCACTTATATAAAACTGGAAGATTACAAGACAAACGGTTATACGGGAGATAAGGAAGTGTGGACAAATTCAAATACCGGCAATATTGTGGAACTCTATTCATATCAAGGTGGAGGGCATTGGCCTTCATACTACAACCGCGACGAAATATGGAATTTCTGTAAGCGGTTTTCTCTCAAAAGCACTTTAGAAGAATTCCAAGATTTGTACGACCAGGCAAACAATCTTGTCTCTTTATGGAAAGACACGCCCGACATGACCGGCAGGAATGTATACAAACTTATGACAAACCTGCTTGTCACTTATGACCCTGATTCGATTGACACATCGGATGATGCGGTTATCGCAGAAGGTACAAAGAAACTTACAACAGCGATCTCAACGTTCACCAGGCTATCGGAATCAATCACACGGGTTATTGACGGAGGGCAAATGGAGCAACCAACAGAATTTGATCCTAATTTTCATATATATCTTTGCTTTGGACAGTCAAATATGGAGGGCAACGCAGCTATTGAGGCTCAAGACAGGAACTATGTTGATCCTCGATTTGTGATGATGGCGGCTGTCGACATGAAAAGCATGAATCGCGAAAAAGGCAAGTGGTATATTGCTTATCCCCCTTTATGCCGCGAGAATACCGGACTAACTCCCGCAGACTATTTTGGAAGGACGATGGTGGATTTATTGCCTGACAGTATTAAGATAGGTGTCATTAATGTGGCAGTTGGCGGCGCCAGCATAAAGTTGTTTGATCAAGATCTTGCCGCATCACAAATAAGCGGTGCTGCGGACTGGTTTAAGAACTATTGCGCACAATACGACAACGATCCTTATGCAAGGCTCGTTGAGTGCGCGAAGGAAGCCCAGAAGGTTGGTGTCATTAAAGGCATACTGCTCCATCAGGGATGTACGGATAATGGGCAGAAGGACTGGCCTCTGAGAGTGAAGCGTGTATACATAAGGCTGTTGAATGACCTCGGACTGAATGAGGAGGAGACTCCTTTGCTTGTTGGAGAATTGTTACAGCAAAACATGGGCGGAGTATGCTGGGGACACAATAGCGTGATTGCCACAATACAAAACACCATCCCTAACGCTCATGTCATTTCGTCTGCTGATTGTCCAGGCGCGGCCGACGGACTTCATTTCACGGCAGAGGGCTATAGGATGATCGGAAAGCGCTATGCGGAGACAATGTACCAGTTGCTCGGAACCAAGGCTGTGATTGATTTCGATTCGTCTGTCGACCCGTTTCCTCTGAGTGAAGACGCTTTTAATCCGTCCATGTACTTGCAAGGAAAATTCAAGGCGACGACCAAAATGGGAATATTCACAAGTGGCAACTACGGATTTGGCGGATGGCGGTATAGCAAGGGTTTTGACATGTCAGGATCGAAATATCTTGTTGTAAAACTCTTGCGAGGAGCTTATTGCAATCCAACGATAAAAATATTCGACACCGATGACTATCTCAACCCATGCTATACATATAAGTTAGGTGTGGCAAATATGGCTGTCATCGACTTGCAAAGTATGACGGATGATAATGGCGCGCTCATAGACCCTTCGCATATTTACATGGTCGGTATGAGCAGTGACGGGAATTCATCTATATATTTAAGTGACGTATTTTTGAGTGATGATGGTGAGACCCCTACTGGTATCGAAACAGTTAAGACCGATGATTGTGGCAACCAAATGTATTATGATTTAGCAGGCAGGATGACAACTAAGCCTGTACGTGGTATATATATACAAAATGGTAAAAAGGTTTTAGTCAAATAACTAACTTATAAACTAAAAGAGATGAATTTAAAATTGTATGTTACGCTGTGTTTTGCCATTGCGACAAATATTGCAAACTCACAGACATTACCTTATCAAAATCCGGCTTTATCGGCGCATGAGCGTGCTGTCGATTTATGTTCACGGCTTACATTGGAGGAAAAAGCGTCACTGATGCTCGATGACTCACCCGCAATACCACGATTGGGAATAAAACATTGGCAATGGTGGAGCGAGGCTCTTCATGGATATGCCAATATGGGACATGTAACCAATTTCCCAGAACCAATAGGCATGGCTGCCTCGTTCAACGAAGATCTTGTGTACAAAGTATTTGACGCTGTCAGTACTGAGGCTCGCGCAAAATGGAACGAGTTGCAACAGAATGGCGGTGATGTGGAGCGTTTTCACGCTCTTAGCGTATGGACTCCCAATGTAAACATTTTCAGGGATCCGCGTTGGGGAAGAGGACAAGAAACATACGGTGAAGACCCGTATCTGACAGGAGTGCTGGGCAGTGCGGTCGTGAGAGGCTTGCAAGGTCCGGAAGACAGCAAGTACCGCAAGTTGTGGGCGTGTGCCAAGCATTATGCCGTGCATAGTGGACCGGAATGGAGCCGCCATACAGCTGATATTAACAATGTATCAGCACGGGATTTGTGGGAAACATATTTGCCTGCGTTCAAGGTTCTCGTAGAAGACGCCAAGGTACGAGAGGTAATGTGCGCATATCAAAGGCTTGACAATGAGCCTTGTTGCTCAAGTGAACGATTATTGCAGGAAATCCTTCGTGATGAATGGGGATTCAAGTATCTTGTCGTTAGTGATTGTGGCGCGCTTAGCGATATTCACATGAATCATAAAGTGTCAAGCGACGCAGTGCATTCAGCCGCACGGGCCGCGCTTGCGGGAACTGATGTCGAATGTGGTTTCGGATACGTATACAATAGTATTCCCGACGCGGTAAAAAGAGGACTGATAAAAGAGTCGGAAGTAGACAAACATGTAATACGTTTGCTCGAAGGACGGTTTGATCTCGGTGAAATGGACGATCCTAAACTGGTGGAGTGGAGCAAGATTCCAACTTCTGTGCTTGAAAGTAAAGAGCATCTCAGACTGGCTCTTGACATGGCACGACAGACTATGACACTGCTACAGAATAAGGGATCTTTACCACTTGGTAAAAATGAGAAGATCGCCGTTATTGGTCCGAATGCTGACAACAAGTCAATGATGTGGGGTAACTATAATGGAACTCCTACGACAACGGTTACCATACTTGACGGAATCCGCGCGATTAATAAGAATGTAGTATATATGAAGGGATGCGACCTTACAGATGAAAAGGTGGTTACAGATTTGTTCGACCAGCTGTCGTTCGATGGTAAGAAGGGCATCAAGGGAACATTCTGGAATAATACAAAGCAGGAAGGAAAACCTGTAACGACAGAGTACTACACCAGTCCGTTTTTTAAGACAACAGCTGGAAACTACCAGTTCGCCCCGGGTGTAAACCTTGAGGGATTCAGCGCAAAATATGAGACAGTGCTAAAACCGCGTCATTCAGGCGAGGTGGTAATCAACGTAGAGTCGGTAAGCAACTTTGACGTGTATGTGAATGGCGAAAGGAAGCAATTCCATAGTACGTGGAGAGTTACTCCTACACGCACGCCTATACAGGTGGAGGCGGGAAAAGAGTACAATATCAAGATTGACTTCTCACACATAAGGACATATGGGGCGAGTATAAGGGTGAATATTGGTACGGAATCTACAATCGATTACAACAGCATCATCAGCAAATTGGGAAATATTCAAAAGGTTGTGTTCGTCGGAGGTATTGCGCCAAGTCTGGAAGGTGAGGAGATGCCTGTAAGTATAAAGGGATTCCGTGGCGGTGACCGTACCGACATAGAGTTGCCAGACGTACAGCGCAACTTCTTGAAGGCACTGAAGGAAGCCGGTAAGACAGTGGTGTATGTCAACTGTTCGGGTTCTGCAATCGGACTGCTTCCTGAAAGTGAATACTGTGATGCCATCCTCCAGGCATGGTATCCTGGCATGCAGGGTGGAACAGCAGTCGCCGAGGTGCTTTATGGCAAGGTGAATCCAAGTGGAAAATTACCTGTCACGTTCTATAAGTCAACAGAGCAGCTGGGCGATTTCGAAGACTACAACATGAACGGGCGCACTTATAGATACATGCGTAATGATGCTCCGCTATTTCCTTTCGGATATGGATTGAGTTACACGACATTCAAGATCGGAGACGCCACAGTGTCATCGCACAATATAAAAGACAACTCTGAAATCAAGCTGAGCATACCGGTCACAAACACAGGTAAGATGGATGGTGCAGAGGTAGTGCAGGTCTATATAAAGAATCCGGGCGATCCTAACGGACCAATCCTGCAGTTGAGAGGATTCCAACGAATAAACGTGAAGGCCGGACAAACAGAAACCGCTGAAATCGTGTTGAACTACAAGTCGTTCGAATGGTTCGATGAAAACACTAATACAGTATGCACTACTGAGGGTACATACGAAGTACTTTACGGAACGAGCTCGGCATCTGACGATCTTAAGTCATTAACGGTAAATGTAAAATAACAATGTATATGGTAAGCAAGAAACACATAGCGTCATTAGTGTTGTTACTGTCAGCCGCCTTGACTATAAAAGCGCAGAATCCTATTATTCAAGGCCAATACACGGCCGACCCTACTGCGCGCGTTTTTGGCGGGCTCATGTACCTGTTCCCTTCGCATGACGTTATAAATCCTTTGCAACCAGAACGCAGGTGGTTTGCCATGCCCGACTATCACATGTTCTCATCGTCTGACTTGGTTGACTGGACAGACCATGGCGTGATTTTATCGCAAGAAAATGTTGAATGGGGCAATCCTCAGGGATATGCCATGTGGGCGCCCGACTGTGTGGAGAAAGACGGAACGTATTATTTGTATTTCCCCGATGCTCCAAAAGAAGGCAGAGGATTTAAAATAGGCGTTGCCACGTGCAACAACTTGTCTGAACCTCAGTTCGCCTCGTTGCCAAATCCAATAGAGGGTGTTATGGGCATCGATCCGTGCGTACTCCAGGCAAGTGATGGCAGCAGCTATATGTTCTGGAGTGGCAACGGACTTATGGTAGCCAAACTGAAATCCAATATGACCGAGCTGGATGGTGAGCCTAAAAAGATCGATACATTACCAACGGGTTTTGTAGAAGGACCTTTCGCCTTTGAGAAGGATGGAACATTCTATTTGACATACCCCTGGGTACGCCAGGAGGGAGGGACGGAATGCCTCGCCTATGCGACAAGTGACACTCCTATGGGACCTTATACCTACAAGGGTGTAATTATGCAGGAGTCGAAGACTCGCTGTTGGACCAATCACCACAGCATTGTGGCTTTTAAAGGACAATGGTATTTATTTTATCATCATAACGACTATTCCCCGTCTTTTGATAAGAACAGGTCTGTTTGCATCGACTCATTATTCTTCAATGACGATGGCACTATAAAAGAAGTCGAACCTACGTTGCGTGGTGTCGGCATCACAGATGCGAGAAAGCCAGTACAGATCGACAGATACAGCCGGATTGGAGATGGCGCGTCGATCCAGTACCTTGACACTATGGATTACTTTAAAGGCTGGAAGACGATCCTGCCAGAAAAAGGATGGATCAGCTACAGCCGGATCAATACTCACAGCGATTCTGCCCGTAATGTGTGCATTAGGTTCAATTGCAACGCGCCTGCCCGTATAAAACTCCAACTCGGACGATCGTATTCTACGATTATCAAACTACCATCAACGTCTGGGGCGTGGAAGGAGATGAACATGAGGGTGAAACAAATGCCATCTGACGTTTGTGATCTTGATATCAGCAACTTAAGTAACACAACTGTTGAAATTGATTGGTTGACCTTGTCGGATAAACCTTATGAATGACGATGGCAAAGTTGCGACGTGGACTCAAAAATTACAGCATTTGTATCATAGACGAAAACATGCTACGGCAGAATGATGTAATTTTGCTACTAAGAAAAATGAGGCAATATGCTTTGTAACGAACTTTTTTAAACAATCAAATCTTATAAACAATCAAAATCGTTAAGTATGAAACAAATTATCATCAGTGCGGTTGCGTTTATTGTTGGAATTACAATGAATGCACAGGAAATTGACACCTCCGGGTGGAAAGCGGGCGATAATATAGCCGGCTTTTTGAACTGGGGCGACTACGATGGGACATTCTCTGGTTCTATTACAGAAAACAGTAATGGAGACTATGCTGTCAACGACATGGGAGATTGGTGGAAAGGTACGCCATTCTCTGAGTATAACATCGTTGATGGTCTTGGAGCTTACGCATTCTACTATGGAGGTAAAGCGACAGGCGATTTGACAAACACGTATCAAGTTGTATATATTCCTGCTGGATTCTATACAATTAAGGTACAAGCTTTATATCGTGAGGGGACCCCATACGATACCTTCGTAAATCATTTCAACAACACTATCAAAAAGAACGCTTGGTTATATGCTGATGTACTTTCATCAGAAGACAGTGAATCGGACGTGGCCAGGTCGTTTACAACGTATGTACGTTCGCTTGCAACATCCGAACAGACAGAGAGGCTCTACTATGTGTCCAGCGGATCGTGGAAGAACGACTACGCTTACGAATACACGAACGACGAAGGTGTGACAACAACTTATTATTGCCCTTGCTGTCTGCCAGGCGCAATAGCTTATTTTGCAAACGGTTGCTATGAGAATGAGATGAATCTCGTCCTTACACAGGGCGCATACGTCAAGATAGGTTTCCGCAAGACTGCGAATATAGCACAAGACTGGCTTGTTTTCACCAACTTCAGAATTGAATATAACGGACCTGCCGACGAAGCTGCACAATTGGTTCTTGCGTTAGACGACTATGATGCTGCTTATACTAATGTCGAGACTATACGTGACAATATCGGAAGTAAGGGCTATGGCGCGCTTATGGCCATTATCGACGACAAGCTCATGGAGCTTGACGGCACTGTAGACAGAAGCAGCTTGTCAAGCGTACTTACTGGTACGGAGAACATGAACAAGCTCTATGATGAGGCGAACGAGGCATTGCACACAGCATACGACCTTGCCGACTTGATCAGCAATTCAGAGGATATGCTGGCATCAACCGACTTCCCTGGAAAGTCTGACTTTCAAAGCATATATGAGACCATAGTGGCAAAGGCAAGTGCGGAGGATCCTGCTGAAATCAATAATGATATCAGCACTTATACTACAATGTTCAATGAACTGTCCAAGGCTCGTGCTGATTATCTGAACACAGGCGAGGCCGACGAGACTGGTGCCAAAGACTTTACTTCGCTCATTAAATACCCTTGGTTCGTAAACCCTGAATACAATCCGTCATACGTAAATGGCGCGTGGCAGCTTACCGCCGATGGATGGACCGATGGTATGAATGGTGGAAATTACGATAATGTGAAGAGCGGAAAAACTGATATCGCATCCAAGGTGGTTCTCAGTAGCGACGAGACTGTTACAAATCAGTGGTACAAATATGTGAACTACACAGCGGGCTGGTCTGGCGGTCTTAACCTTTATTATCAAGGTCACCTTATCGGTGTTTCTGACGGTTGGAACTCTGGTCTGACCGGAACGATGGAAATCCGCCAGCAACTTGTAGGTCTGCCTAATGGTTACTATAGTCTTAAAGCCCTTGTGCGTGGAAATGGAAGTGGTTCATGGAGCGAAAGCAACTTGCCTCCATATCATAACATTTTCGCAGAGAATTCGGAGGAGGTCGTTGTCGCTTCTCCAGTGGGACACACCGACTCCTATGTATTCCCTCAATATGGTTGGTATGAATGGAATCCATCTGCTTGGCAGGAGCACAAGACCGGAATCATACAGGTTCCTGATGGCAAACTGCTTATCGGAGGACAAACCAGCATGGTAGGAAACTTCACCGGCTTCCGCCTGTTCTACTATGGCGAGGATCCTGCTTTTGACGAAATGATTCAAGACGAAATCAACGAAGTTCATTCATTGTATACGCAAAACAACTTGTCGTTCGCAGGCGACTCATTATATGTTGACAGCTTGTTGAGGGAAATCGTGCTTCCTCTTGCGTCGGCTACTGCATACGAAGAGGCTTTCGCTAACACTACTGAGGCTAAGAGATACATTCAAGCTGCCGGTAACGTAATGAAGAACTACACTACTCCTGCTGACTATGAGAAGTTGTCGGCTCAATACCCGACCGACTCGTTGCCTACTCAGGCTGCTATATTGGCTCCTGCCATTGAATACATTAACAACTTAGGCAAGAGCGAAACTGACACTTATCTGTTAATTGCAGATGCCAAGTCTACTTACACCGCATACGTAAACTACTTGGCCGCTTACGATGATGGTGCCAAGCTTGGAAGTGATAAGATCAACGACAAACTTGCTGAGCAAGCATCAGAACTTCAAAAGGCATACAGTGATGCGGAGACTCTTGACCAATACGCTGATGAGTTGGCATTACTCATTAATGAGGAGAAAATAAGGAACGCCGGAGGTGCGACTGCATCAGAGGCTAACCCTGTAAATATAACCTCACTCTTGACTAATGCTGATTTCTCGCAAGGTCCTACAACTGGATGGCATGGCACAGATGCCACAACCAATGAATACGCACGTGGCAACGCTGAAATATGGAATGCTTCGAGTATTGATATGTACCAATCAATCAGTAATCTGCCAGAAGGCACATATGAAGTTCGCGCACGCGCCCTCTATCGTGACGCACGTAATATCAGTGATAACGAAAACGCAAGCTACACGAGCTGGTGGACTGAGGCTAATGGTGATGCCGACGCTTGGGCTCATCACTATACAGAGCTTTATGCGAAAACAGCAAGTGCAGAGGAGGCTTCATACGTAAAGTCTATCTGCGACGGTAAGTTCACCGCTCCTTCATTCAATCGTTATGTCAAGGAAATAATCGAAGGCGATATTCTGATTGATGAGAACGGAGACATCGTATATGATGAGAATGGAAATGAAATCTTTTTGAACGATACTGTATGGATGTACTACATCGATACTACATATGTCGAAGGAACTCAAGATGTCGAATCGACTAAGCTTCACGGATATCCATTTGATGAGCAAATCACTACCAATGAAGGCGTATACTACTATCCTTCATCAATGTACGGAGCATATTGCCGCTTCAACGAAAGTCCTGAGGCTTACAACAATAGTGTTCGTATCAACGTGGCAGAAGGTGAAACCCTCCGACTCGGTCTTCGCAAGTCTCAATCAATATCTGGTGACTGGGTAATATTCGATGACTTCGAACTTTACTATCTTGGTGGCAACCTCGATACTGGTATTACTGAAATTGATTCTAACACCGATAAGGCAAATGGCTCTATTTACAACTTGGCCGGTCAAAAGGTAAGCCAGATGAATAAGGGCATTTATATCAAGGACGGTAAGAAGATTCTGGTTAAGTAGTATTACACATTCTATATAGACCCCGCCCTCCGTGCGAGTTAACTCCACGTATGGCGGGGTTATAGTTAGATGACATTGTTTTTATATTATGCACTAAAAAACGTTTTATATGAAACTAAAATCAACAGTATTAAGTGCTGCGTTTGTATGTGCGCTGCAGATTACTGCACAGCCAGGTGGCGGTTTCCCCGGGTTTGGGGGAGTTCAAGTGCAGAACAACATTGAGACGTCGCAGGAATGGAAGGACGTGAACTACGTTGGCGACAATAACGCTTATCACACTTGCGACATCTATTTGCCTAAACAAGTGAAGGACTCTTACCCTGTAGTCATCCATATCTATGGAAGTGCATGGTTTAGTAATAGTAGCAAGGGCATGGCTGATATAGGGACGATTGTAAAAGCCCTTCTCGATGACGGATATGCGGTCGTCTGCCCGAACCACCGTTCAAGTATGGATGCCAAGTGGCCTGCGCAAATCCATGATATCAAGGCAGTAGTGCGTTTTGTGCGCGGTGAGGCAAAGAAATATAAGTTCGATACGTCGTTCATCGCTGTCTCTGGTTTCTCATCTGGAGGCCACCTCGCTTCAATTACTGCCGCTACAAGCGGAACTAAGACTGACACCATAGGAAGTGAGGTCATAGACCTTGAAGGCTCGCTTGGACAATACACATCCCAAAGCAGCGCGGTTGATGCGGCATGTGTATGGTCGGGGCCTATTGATTTCGCTGTATCGTTCGCTGGTGACAATGCGCCTGAAAATGTCCTTATTGGAGAGGACCGCAACGTGGCTGCTGATAAATATCGCTCATTGAGTACTACTACATATATCGACAAGAACGATCCTCCAACTATCGTTTTCCACGGCAAGCAAGATAATATCGTTCCTTATACTCAAGGAGAAACTTTGTATGGCAAACTGAAGGAGGCAGGAGTAAAAACTGAACTTACTCTTGAACCGGAGGGCGGACATGGAATGGGAATGTATTCTGAGGCAAATCTCAAGAAGATGACAGATTTTCTTGATGATGTGCGTGAGCACTCTTCTAAACGTTGATATTGTCGACAATATCAATGTTGAAAAGTATGTATGTATTAGTACATAGCGGGGGTAGGGCAATAAGTCTCCACCCTTTTTTGTCTGCCTTCTTGGGGGCATCCGCTGGCTGTTACAACGATGATCAATATGGTGACCTTTTGGAGAGCGGACGCTCTGATAAGTGGACTTTATGATAACGGACGACTGCTTGAAACTGCCCGTCCGCTCATCGTCTGGCAATTGCCTGACGATATACAAACCTTGGTTTAACGCTCTTAGCTGACTACTTTTAGCGGACAGCAATAATTAATGACAAACCTATTGGAAGGATTAAGTATGTTCTATTTTAATGTCGCTGAGGTGGGTATTATATATTGGGCAAAGCGATACTTCCAAGCTGAAATATCTTTGTGTTTTATCGTTCAGCCTTGGCTGAACGATAAATGAAACAGCATGTCTTTGCGGTTGAAACATGTTTCAAGCACCGTTCAGCCTTGGCTGAACGATGAGGGAAGGGCATTATAACTGAACGGCAAGCTAATATGAAGTTCTGAATATAGTCATTGGGCAAGAAGTTTAAGTAAGTATACTCAGAATACTCAGAGTAATCAGAGTAATCAGAGTATTCAGATTACTCAGTGATGACTATCAGTAAAAGACAAGAATGCCCATCCGCTCATTGTCCGGCAATTGCCAAACGATGGATGAGTTGTAGTTTAACGCTCTTAGCAGACTGTAGTTAACGTTTTTGG
>CAZHZH010000030.1:13223-29038 GCA_964537205.1 uncultured Bacteroidaceae bacterium | reverse complement strand
TGAAATTCATACCGAGGCTTACCTCCAAGTAATTTGTCACCGGAGTGGCAATGTCAAAGCCGATGCCTTGTGAGCCTACGTTGATGTCAGCTCCGAGATGTTTGAACACTCCGTAGTTGTCCACCTGCGCTTGCAGGGATGTGCATGCCACTAAAGCGGTAAGCACGGCGATTTTTCTTGCTAATCTCATATTATTTTATGTTTATAAGTTTTTTTACTTAATGATAACCTTGCGTGATTCTCCATTTTGTTTAACAATGTACACACCCTTTTCAAGGCTGTTCAGACTTTCGTCGTCATTGTATGTTCCTACGTAACGCCCGTCGAGAGCATATACGGCAGCCTGTGTCGAAGATCCGTCGCCTGTGATTTCGCTTATGCCGGTCAAGGTTTCCAAGTCACCGATGAAGAGTTTGTAACGTGTGTCGTCGTAAGTTCCGTTGCTTTTTAGACGATAAGAACTGGACAAGAGTGCTGTGTCGGCCTCCTGTGTGTCTATGATATACATGTTGTCACCGTTGCCCGATGTCACTTGCAACCAGACATAGTTTGAAAGAGAATATATGCCTAATGGGATGAGTCCGTTGCCAAGCGGGCGCTCATTGATGGCATACCTGACGCCATCCTGCACTGTGTAAATCAGTGTCGAAATATTGTCTGATGCAACGAACTTCAATGCGTCTGTACCTATGTCATAGCCGCTTGTGGCATTCTCGTTGATTACCAAACGTGTGACATCTCCATTAAGATATAAATCATAGATTGTGCGTGTCCCGTTTTCCTCTGCCTTCAGTCCTTTCACTGCTGATTCCTCCTCAGTACGCAACTTATTGTCGGTTTGTCTTCCATCGCTTGAGAAGCTTAGTGATGGAGTATTGTCAGAACGCTGTAAAATGATCGATTCAGTCGGACGCAACACGTAAGGATCGTCATCCACTGTTGAATAAGCTTTGTATTTGCCGTCTGTCCATACGATGTAAGGTCCGCTATAACCCATGTAGCGCATGTCATAGTAGCATGGGTATGGGTTTCCAACGAGGTTCCACGACTTACGGCTTGCATCGGCACTCTCATGCTCAGCGAGTGCTATAGTGGCATTGCCTGTCTCAAACGTCTTCTTGCCCGATGCTGCGGACGCTGCAGGGAATGTGACCGACACGTCGTTATAATCGCTCATGATCATATAGCCCTCGTTGGCATTCATAACGTCGTCACTGGTCAGTTCTGCCCATGCGTTATCATCTCCGGCAGCCATCTTCCCGGCGTCGAAGTGACGGACGTGGAACCGTGAAGGATATTCAGTCTTGATGTCGGCTACTTTCACGTCGTATGGAAAAGAAATCAGATACCATTGATCGGCACGTTCAATGGAAATATCGGTCTCAACAGAATTGGCTTCCATCGGTCCGTCGGCAATCAGCGATGAGCAGGTTAGTGTGCCGTAATAGCTGGCGGCGTGCTTCTGTGTGTACTTGCTCATCTTGACAGGTATCGTGCCACGGTATGTGAGACTTGCCGCTGAATTATCTTTTGCTTCAAGCGTGATCTCGCAATCGCTGGCAAGTGCGCTTCCATCGGTCACTGTCAGGTCGCCTGCTAAGTCAAGAACTTCAGTAGGTCCCTCGTCAATCGGATATATGTTCCTGCATATTTTCCAGTCTGAGTTTTTGTATGCGTCAAGCGAGACGGCTGGCACGTACACATCTACTTGGTTTGATAGTATGGAATCTACAGGGTGAGTAGAAGCGAAATAGTTATCAAGTGTTGGAGGAATGAAACTGTGGCAGATGATTTTCTGAAGGTTGTCACACCCGTCGCAATAAACACAGCTCTTATTCGTTAGCGTTGTTGATTTTATCTCTACTGATGTAAGGGACCAGCAGTTTACAAAAAGTTCTTTAAGTGTAGTCACTCCCTTTGGGATGACGAGGCTTTTCAACCATGGACACCCTCTAAAGGCATTGCTCCCTAACTCGGTCACAGTTTCTGGTATGTCAATTTCCTCTATACCGCTTGCATAAAAGGCGTAATCATCTATGGTTGTCACAGTTTTGGGTATATTCACTTTACGCAGACGGTAACATCGCGCGAATGAGCTCGATCCAATGTTGCTTATGTAATTTTCCGGGAAAACTACTTCTTCGAGGTTGCGGAGATCTTCGAAAAGATAGTCAGCATACCCCTCCAGTACAGCGGTCACTTCGCATTCCGACATGTCTAATTTGACGAGTTGCATAAGGTCAACGAATTTTGTCCCATAATAATAAAGATTGAGATGTCCTGTCAACTTGAGCTGATGCACGGCGTTGAAATTACTGTCACACGCTTCCGCGATTTTTTTCGCGACATCATCTTCTTTCGATAAGTTTATGGTCAGAGGATCGTTCAGACCCTTGCCCTCTTCCAATATCAAGACATGTCTTGCTATGTCATCCTTCCTCCCGCCGTTGGAAAAAGTCGCATTCCGATAATCTTCAACACAATTAGCTGTAGCCTGTATGACCTTTATCTTGGATTCATAAGCGACTACGTCTGCGTTATGGTATGTTACTGGCACATACTTTTCAACATGCAATGTGTCTATTTGGGTTACACAGCCGTCTTGGTAATATGGGACGTTTGTGTCAGATGCGTATGCGGTAGGTATGGTGGTTGTTATTTCATCATACGACGCAGGCACCCTGAGTGACGTTAGGTTGGGGGCTTGGCTCATGTCTAAATATACATAACGATCATCAGGAAGCGTAAAACCATATTGTCCGTTATCGTACGCATACGGGGAGCCTTCAACATGATCAAAATACAATTTAGTGATAGTGTATATTTTGCCTTTATAAGATAAGGTGTCGGGCAATGTGAGACACTGTGCGTCGGATTTCACACCCACGATGTTCGGACGCTGAGTCTCTATGTTAAGGAAGCACCACAATGCACCGTCGGAGTCTGTGCCTGTATAGATATCTACGACTCCCTTGTCAGTAAATGTGGCGAGAGCAGGGAAACCAGAGTTTCTGCCAACTGAATCAACATAAATGATTCCAGCATACGATTGAAGCGGCAGCAATGCCATAAGCACTACCGCTGCGATTGATTGTTTGATTAGTTGCTTCATGATTGTTTAGTGTTTAGTTTAGTCCTTAAAGTTATTATCGAGTCGTATAGTGGCAGAAGCCACCATGTGAGGGGTTTTATTATGCAAAGGTAATTTAAAGCGCTTTAAGCTACATTGCAAAATCTTTCAAAGTTCTTGTATAATCTTTCATTTCATCATGAATTGTTATTAAGCATTGAATTTTCCAGTATGCAGCGTACCTCGCTTTATGACAGGTCTAATAATTAATAAAAAGTTGCAAATGCACAAAAACATTTGGCTAATTGAAGAAGAATGGCTAACTTTGTTGTCATTATAGGGTGCAATGTATAAGAAAGTAGATCGTTTTATGATAAAAAGGGTTTGGTCAACTCTATGTATTGTTTGTATGCTCGCATCGTGTTCGGATAACAGGGCGCCGTTGGTCACTATCGAGCAACGGCAGGAGGCAGACAGTATAGTAAAATCAGTGAGGGGCATTCCCGCACTCGACAGCCTGTATCATGTCATGAAGGATGAGAATAATGTTGTAGGTGAGATTGTGACGTTGCGTGAATGGGGAAAGCAACTTAGAAATGTGAACTTATTCGACGAGGCGTTGCGCAGGCATGGCGAAGGGCTTACTCTCGCAGAGCAAATTAACGATACCCTTGAAATTGTTCAAGCATTGAACAATATAGGTACTGATTATCGACGCATAGGCACGCTCGATGCCGCCCAACAATACCATAGGAACGCTCTGACAATGGCAGACGAATGCTCTGACACCTCATTTACCGCAAGAAAAAACAGGGTCGTCTCACTCAACGGACTTGCCAACGTTTATATTACGGTTGGCAATTGGCATCTCGCAGACAGTACACTTCGTCTTGCGCTCGCAGGAGAAACCGCTTTGCACAGCCTTACCGGACAAGCGATTAACTATGCCAACATAGGTTCTGTCTTTGAGGAACGCGGGGAAATCGACAGTGCATGGATTTATTACCGTAAGTCGATGGAGCTGAATCAGCAAGATGGAAATATGCTTGGAGTGGCACTGTGCCATACTTATTATGGCAATCTGTACGAGACGGCCCATGAGTATGAGAAGGCTCTTATAGAATATACCAAGTCATACAACCTCATGGAGGACTCGAAAGATGAGTGGCATACGTTGAATTCTCTTATCGCTCTTGCCGGAGTGTATCTTGCGATGCATGATTATGTGAAGACTGAGGCGTACCTCAATGACGCGAAAGGCAAAGCCGAGAAGATCCGTAGTATAGAACACCAGGCGGAAATATACACATTATATTATAAGCTTCATAAAGAGCTCGGCGATTGGAGAGGCGCTTTAACGGATCATGAGTATGCCACTGCTTTGCAAGACAGTTTGATTGACATGGAGAAGGTGAACCGCATGCAGAGTGCTACATATAATATTGAACGTGGACAACAATCAAGAAAAATAAACGCAGCCAATGATGAATTGAGTCGTGAACGCTCAGCAAGGCACATTGGTTATGTGGTGTTCGCTGTCATAGCCCTTCTGCTTGTTGGAGTCATAGTATTGCTGATTCGTAACCGCCAGTTGCGTATGCGCAGCCATGAGGCGTTGAAACAATTAAACGCAGTTCGTGAAACGTTTTTCACAAACATTACGCATGAGTTCCGTACTCCGTTAACTGTCATACTTGGATTAAGTCGTGATTTACAGCATGACAGTTTCACTACTGAAGACGCAAAGGAAATGGGGCGAACAATTGAACGACAAGGCAATCACATTTTACATCTGATCAACCAACTGCTTGATATTTCCAAGGTGCGCTCCGAAATAGGAATTCCTAATTGGCGCAGCGGCAACATAGTGGCTTATATCGAGATGATTGCAGAGAGCTTCCAAAGTTATGCGGATTCACGCAATGTCGATTTGCTTTTCACTTCACATGAGAAGAATATAGAAACCGATTTTATTCCCGAATATATAAATAAGGTGGTCAGTAATTTGCTGTCAAACTCTTTTAAGTTCACTCCTGCCGGCGGAAAAATAGAAATTCTGATTGAGGCAGGAGCGGACAAACTGTTTATTGACGTGTCAGATACGGGACAAGGCATACCTGCCAAGAGCCTTCCGCATATATTCGAACCGTTCTATCAAACTGATAATGGAGGCAATATTGGAACTGGTGTCGGACTTGCCCTTGTCAGTCAAATAGTCAAGTCTCTTGGCGGTGTTATTACAGTAGATAGTAAGGAGCAGCAAGGTACTGTGTTTCATATAACATTACCAATACGCCACGAGCACGCCAAGGCAATAGATATGGCATCGGTAAAACATGAGATGACTGATTACGATGAATCGTCTGATGATTTTGAGTTTGTCCCTGCAGATAGTGCAAGTGCCGGTAAGCCGAGCGTACTTATCGTAGAGGATAACGCTGATGTCGCAGCTTACATCGCACGGTGTCTTGATAGCGCATACGATGTGTCGTATGCGTCTGATGGTGAGCGCGGATTGGAGATAGCACGGGAAAAGTTACCCGATATCATTCTTTCTGACCTTATGATGCCAAAGCTGGATGGATTGGAACTGTGCCATCAGATTCGCACCGATGAACTGACTTGTCATATTCCTGTCATTATTGTCACTGCAAAGGTTACAGAGTCTGATAAGATAAAGGGACTTGAGGCTGGTGCCGACGCATACCTGACAAAACCATTTAGTAGTGATGAATTGTTGATACGTGTTAGGAAGTTATTGGAACAACGCAAATTGTTGCGTGAGAAGTTCTCCGGGCAGGCACTTACCAATAATGGAGGAGAGTCTGAATTGCCTAATGAAGATAATGAAATGTCGACTTCCGACAACCGAAATGTTCTGGATGTACATTTCATGAAACGCCTTACTGATACCGTTTATCTTATGGTCGGAAGTGGAGAATCTATAAATGTGAGTACTGTTGCTTCGTGCATGTACATAAGTTATAGTCAATTGTATCGCAAACTATTGGCTTTGACCGGAATGACCCCTGTACAATATATCCAACGGATAAAGGTGGATAAGGCGAAACAGATGCTTGCCAATCGTCCTGAGATGAGTTTCAATGAGGTTGCCGATGAATGCGGATTCGTGGATTATTCCAGCTTCGTCCGCGCATTCCGTTCTGTTCTTGGTGTGACTCCCACGCAGTTTGTCCGCATGCAAAAGTAAAAAAAACACGCTTGGAACACGTTAATATCTGTAACCTACCTTACCACAAGGGTGCGGATGTCTGCCACATCACGGGCATCGGCATCAAACGTTTGTCTTCCTGTGCGAATCCATCGGGAAAAAGCATCGGGGAAGTCTCGTGAAGCTTGGGCGTGTGTGTCTTTGCAGAAGGAAAACAGCCGGCAAGTACGCATACGTGCAACCACTTGTACATGCCCGAGGGTGGTGCGGCACGGCGCATATTGGGGATAATTCTGCCATTTTGTTTGCAGGGTTGGGATTATTGTTGTAACTTTGCGGCAAATTAATGGCGCGCTATAATTGAGACATGCGTATACACGAAATGAAAAAACTACTGATCATTGTTCTGGCACTGTTGGCGCTTATGCCGGCCGACGGCAAGAAAAAAAAGAAATTGCCAAAGGAAAAAGACCTTGTGGCTTACTTGATGGTCTACCACCTCGACGCCGACCACGGACTTCACATGGCCATATCATACGACGGCTACACATTCACGGCGTTGAACAACGGCAACCCGGTTTTCGCCGGCGATACGATAGCGGAACAAAAGGGCATTCGCGATCCGCACATCTTCCGCGGACCCGATGGTGCGTTCTACCTCGCCATGACAGACCTCAACATATTCGCCAAGCAGGCGGGCTACAGGGACACGGAATGGGAACGGGACGGAGCGAAATATGGATGGGGGAACAACCGCGGCTTGGTATTGATGAAATCTTTTGACCTTGAGTATTGGAGCCGTGCGAACATCGATTTCACGCAAATCGCGCCCGAATACAAGGAAATAGGCTGTGTCTGGGCTCCGGAGATGGTCTACGACGACGAGAAGGGCGAGATAATGATATATTACACGATGAGAATGGGCAACGGGGTGAACAGTCTGTACTATGTGTACGTGAATGACGACTTCAACAAGCTCCTGTCGAAACCAGAGGTGTTGTTCCACGCTCCCGATTACAAGTATTCGGTGATAGATGGCGACATCGCGAAATGGAAGGGCAAGTACCACCTCCATTATGTGTCGCACGAGGGACGTGCGACCGTGAAACACGCCGTGTCGGACCATTTGACATACGGGTACGCGCAAGTGGACGACTACGATGATGGTGAGCGGGCGGCGCATGAGGCTCCGAACACCTGGCGGCGCATAGGTACGGATACGTGGGTTGTGATGTTCGACGTTTATGGCATCAGCCCGCACAATTTCGGATTCACAGAAACACAGGATTTCACAAACTACAAGTCGATAGGCAGGTTCAATGAAGGCGTGATGAAAACCACGAATTTCAGCTCGCCAAAACACGGAGCGGTGGTGCCTATCACGAAAAAGGAAGTGCAAACGCTTGAAAGGCTGTACATGAAGTAACGGATATGACGGGCTGTATGGTTCCGAAAAACATAAAAACATCGGTAGAATGGGATTAAAGAAATATTTCACAGGCAAGAGCGGAGCGATATTCTGGCTGAACGTGCTGTTGGCGGTCGTTGTATTGGTGAGCATCCCCGTTATAATATTCAACACGTTGGACGCATACACCAATCATGGCGAGAAGGTGAGCGTGCCGTCGGTCGTAGGCTCGAAGTATTACGAGGCAGAGCGCAAGCTGGACTCGGAAGGCTTTGTGGCGATCATCGCTGACTCTACTTACAAAAAGTCGGCCAAGCCCGGCAGCGTGCTTGAGCAGACTCCGAAGGCTGGCAGCTTGATAAAGCGGGGCAGGATCGTATACCTCACCATTAACCTTAACGGCGAACCCTTGGTGAAGATGCCCGACATCGTGGGCAACAGCTCGTACCGCGAGGCGGAAATCACCTTGAAGGCGTTGGGGTTCAAACTGACGGCCCCGCAATATGTCGAAGGGGCGGACAAGGACCAAGTCTTGAAAATCAAGCAAGGCAGGAGGGAAGTCCATGCGAACGAGATGGTTTCGAGGGAGCGTGCGATCACGCTGTATGTCGGAGCCGGTGAAATCGAAGAAGACTCGCTTTATTTTGAGGACGGGAATGAGAATTATGATTTCGACAGCGATATAAGCGAAAGCAACTTTGACGTCCAGTTGTAGTGACCGCACACGCGCGGATCATAAAAATATGGTATAAAGGGCAAGAACATGCCGGGAATGGATGAATTGTTAGAAACAGATAATGAAAGCCTCGGGAATCCGCTGTATGAAGACAGGGACGAGGAGGAATACGACGAGTCTGGCGCGCTGTATGAACACTATCGCATAGTGGCGGACGGCGGGCAGGGTCCGATGAGGGTGGACAAGTTCTTGTTCGACCACCTTGCCGGCATCTCCCGCAACCGCATCGGACGGGCCGCCGACGCGGGCTTCATTCTGTGTAACGACAAGCCTGTAAGGCGGAGCTACAAGGTCAAACCGTTCGACGTGGTCAGGGTGATGCTCGACAGGCCGCACAACGAGACAAAGATCCTTCCTGAGGATATTCCGCTTGACATCGTATATGAGGACGACTCGCTGATCGTGGTCAACAAGCAGGCGGGACTCGTGGTGCATCCCGGACACGGCAACTGGCATGGAACGCTGTTGAACGCCATTGCCTGGCATCTGAAGGACCATCCTGAGTATGATATAAACAATCCGGAGATCGGATTGGTGCATCGGATAGACAAGGATACAAGCGGATTGCTGGTCATCGCGAAGACAGCGGACGCGAAAACCTCGCTCGGACGCCAGTTCTTCAACAAGACGACAAAGCGCGAGTACCACGCGCTGGTATGGGGCAACATCGCGGAGGACGAGGGGAGGATTGAAGGCAATATCGGACGTAATCCGAAGGACAGACTGCAAATGGCGGTCTTCGACCCCCTGTCGGGCTGCGGCAAGCCTGCAGTCACCCATTATTACACGCTGGAGCGCTTCGGATACACCACCTTGGTCAAGTGCATATTGGAAACAGGACGCACGCATCAAATCAGAGTGCACATGAAGCATATCGGACACACACTGTTCAATGACGACCGATATGGTGGCGACAAGATTCTGAAAGGTACCACGTCGAGCAAGTACACCCAGTTTGTGGAGAACTGTTTCAAGGCGTGCCCGCGCCAGGCGTTACATGCGAAGACCCTCGGTTTTGTACACCCGGGCACAGGGCGTGAGATGATGTTCTCGTCGGAGCTTCCAGCCGATATGGAAGGACTGGTCCGCAAGTGGAGGAATTACGTAACGGCATCGTAGGATGCAAACAAAACAATATAAATAATGAAGAAGAAAATCATTGCAATTGTCGCAGGAGGCGATTCGTCGGAACACGACGTGTCACTACGCAGTGCGGAAGGAATTGCGTCATGGTTGGACAAGAATAAATTTGAAGTCTACACAATAGAAATAAAGGGGCTTGATTGGAAGGTCGTCCTGAAAGACGGCTCATATACAGACGTGAACCGTCATGATTTCTCATTCGTGGAGAAAGACAGGAAGATTATCCCTGATTTCGCCTATATAACCATTCACGGCACACCAGGCGAAAACGGCATTCTGCAGGGGTATTTCGACTTGTTGCGTATTCCATACTCAAGCTGCAGCCTGTTTGTCGCCGCTCTTACATTCGACAAGTTCGCATTAAACCACTATCTGAACGGATTCGGAATCAAGATATCCGACTCCATCTTGCTACGCAAGGGGCAGACCATCCCGGCCGACGAGGTGGCGGACAAGCTCGGACTGCCCTGCTTTGTAAAGCCAAACGCGTCGGGAAGCAGCTTCGGAGTCACTCGCTGTACAAAGAAGGAAGATATTGAGAAGGCTGTTGAATTTGCGCGAGGTGAAGGTGATGATGTCATGATAGAGGCGGAATTGAAGGGTACTGAAATAGCCAACGGAGTCTATAAGAAGAAGACAGGCGACATTCACGTCTTGCCAATAACAGAGGTGGTGAGCAAGAACGAGTTCTTCGATTATGACGCGAAATACAACGGACAAGTAACCGAAATCACTCCCGCCCGCCTGTCGGCCGACACGACCCAACGTGTGAAGAAGCTTACGAAGGCTATATATTCGATATTGGGGGCGAGCGGCATCATGCGGGTCGACTACATCATCACAAAATCGGGTGATACCGATGTCATAAACCTTCTCGAAATAAACGCCACGCCGGGAATGACCCCCACGTCGTTCATTCCGCAACAGGCGTGCGCCGACGGACTGGAAATGAAAGACATATTAACTGAAATCATTGAAGAAAAAATAGGAGACGACTATGACTGATATTCATGAGTTTGATGACATCCGGCCGTTCCTCCCAGAAGAACTGCCAGCGGCATACGACCGCCTGCTGGGCGACGAACAGTTCAAGGCCGTAACGGCCTACGTATACAAGGGCGTCCCTTTCGAAAAGGTGGCGGCTATGATACGCTCGTGCAAAACCAACTTGGAGTTCCAAAAGACGTGCATCTACCCCGTATTGAAAAACCTCCTGGCGCATACGTGCGACGGGCTGACTTCAGACTTCTCAAGCATCAGCCACAACGGTTATACATTCATATCCAACCATAGGGACATCGTACTCGACTCAGCTCTGCTGGACTTTACCATCGTGGACAAGGGACTCGACACCGTGGAGATCGCCATAGGAGACAACCTGCTCGTGTATCCATGGATCAAGGACTTGGTGAGAATCAACCGGTCCTTCATCGTACAGAGGACTCTCACAATGCGCCAGATGTTGCTCGCGTCAGCCAAGATGTCGCGATACATGCATTATGTGATCGAGGAGAAACATGGAAACATCTGGATCGCACAGCGTGAAGGCAGGGCGAAGGACAGCGACGACCGAACGCAGGACAGCGTGCTGAAAATGATGGCGATGGGCGGAGGAGCCGACGCGATAGCGAGCATGAAGTCGCTGAACATCGTACCGCTCGCCATTTCCTACGAATACGATTCGTGCGACTATCTCAAGGCGGAAGAATTTCAGAACAAACGCGATATAGAAGGCTTCAAGAAAAGCCAACGGGACGACCTGGAGAACATGAAGACGGGCATCTACGGATACAAAGGGCGCATACACTATCATGCCGCGCCTTGTATAAACGACTGGCTCGACACTCTCGACCCTCTTACGCCCAAGGCGGACCTGTTCCCGATGATCGCCGACCATATCGACAAGGAAATACACAAGCACTACAGGCTGTATCCTTCTAATTATGCCGCCGCGGGAATGGAAGTGTCTGAGGCGGACAAGGCCAAGTTTGACTCTTATATCGACCATCAGCTCTCGTTGGTGAAGATGGAACACCCTGACTACGCATACCTGCGCTCGAAGATGATAGAAATGTACGCCAATCCGGCAATCAACCAGATGAAGGCAAAAGGTGGAAAGTAGATGAGGCGCAAGACTGTCATATTGGTCTGTGTTACGATGTGCGTAATTTCGGCGGTTGTCGCGGCTTGCGATGACGATGAGGATTACGTCCCTTCGTATGTGGTCGAGTTGGCGGAGGCGAATTCAGACGAGGAAGGCAGGATAGTGAGCGTGAGGTTTGACGACGGGCGTACTTATAATGTGGATCAAGACTTCACTGCAAGCCTGTCCGACTGGACATACCGCTGCCTGTGTACTTACAGTCTTGACGGGGAGTCAGTCCACATCTACTCGTTGAACAGCGTGTTCGCCCAAGGAGCCCGTCCGTTGGCATCGTATTTGACTTATCCGCTCGACCCGCTGAAGTTTGTCAGCTGTTGGAAATCCGACAGGTACCTCAATATAAAGGTCGGCGTAATGACAAGCGGAGGCAAGGCGCACTCATACGGCTTCAGTGCCGACAGCGTTTCGACTGCAAACGGCGTTAACACGGCGTATTTCACATTGCTGCATAAGCGGGCCGACAATGATGACGAAGCGTATACGGAGGAGACATACGTCTGCATGCCCCTAAGCGATTATTCCGATTTCGACTCATTGGTGGTCTGCATACCGACTTATGATGGAATTATAAAAGTAAAAAGATAATATAAACATTTCGTAATAATGAAAACCTACAAAATCATTAACAACCTGACTGGGTGGGTGATATTCGCAATAGCCGCATTTACCTATTGCTCAACCATCGAACCTACAGCAAGTTTCTGGGATTGTCCGGAGTTCATAAGTACAGCCGCAAAGCTGGAAGTCGGACACCCGCCTGGCGCGCCATTTTTCATGCTCGTCGGAAACTTGTTCTCTCATTTCGCAAGCGATCCGACTCAAATCGCCAAGATGATCAACACCATGTCCGCGCTGCTTAGCGCGGGATGCATCTTGTTCCTCTTCTGGACTGTAACCCATCTGGCGAAGAAGCTGATATGCAAAGACGGCGCTTCGGTTACCACCGGACAGACTATCGCGATCATGGCAAGCGGCATAGCCGGAGCGCTCATCTACACTTGGAGCGACACTTTCTGGTTCAGCGCTGTCGAGGGTGAAGTCTATGCGTTCTCTTCGTTTCTTACCGCACTGGTGTTCTGGTTGATTCTCAAGTGGGAAGACAAGGCCGATGAGAGCGGGAGCGACCGCTGGTTGATTCTCATCGCATACTTGGTGGGCCTGTCTATCGGTGTACACTTGCTGAACTTGCTTTGCATTCCGGCAATGGTGCTTATCTATTATTACAAGCGTGCGAAAAACCCTAACGGAAAGGGTTCGTTGATCGCGCTCTGTATTTCAGCCGTTATCATATTGGCTGTAATGTATGGTGTGGTTCCTGGCATTACGAAGGTTGCCGGATGGTTCGAGTTGCTGTTTGTCAACGGGCTTGGTATGCCGTTCAACACTGGAGAGTATATTTATATAGTACTCATGATCCTCAGCCTCGTCTGGGCGATCATAGAGTCGGCGAAGGCGAAGAGCAAGGTCCGCATGAACATCGCATTCCTGCTGAGTGTCGCCATGCTTGGAATCCCCTTCTATAGCTATGGATGGAAGAGCGTGTTAATCGGCGTCGTTATTCTCGCGTTGATTGCATGGCTGATTTTCTCTTATAAGAAAGTGACACCTAAGAGTCTGAACACCACGCTGCTCTGTATGGCGCTTATGGTTGTCGGCTACTCATCGTATGCGGTTATTGTCATACGTTCTACCGCCAATCCCCCTATGGATCAGAACTCTCCGGAAGACGTGTTCACACTCGGCGAATATCTCGGACGTGAGCAATATGGAGACCGCCCACTGTTTTACGGACCTACGTTCAAGTCACGCCCCGAAGTGGTGGCCGACGGAGACATCCTGAAGTACAACACGACAAAGGGCGCGCCCGTATATCAGCGCAGAGAGAAGGAAAGCGCCGATGAGAAGGACAAATATGAGATAGTACGTGAAAAATTCGACTATGTTTATCCGTCCGACCAATGCATGTTCTTCCCCCGCATATACGACGAGAGGTCTGCCGACAGGTATCAAAGCTGGTTGGGCGAAATGCACTATAAGACTGTCAACTATTCTATCCCTGGGCAAGGTACCCAGCAACTTGAAATACCAACTCAGTACGACAACATCAGATACTTCTTCTCGTACCAGATGAATTTCATGTATTGGAGGTATTTCATGTGGAACTTCGCTGGAAGGCAGAACGACTTGCAGGGACTGGGCGAACTTGAACACGGCAATTGGATTACGGGAATCAAGTTCCTCGACGACATGAGACTGGGCGACCAAGACCTGCTTCCTACTGAGCTGAAAGAGAACAAAGGACACAACGTGTTCTATTGCATGCCTCTGATCTTGGGCATCATCGGCTTGTTGTGGCAGGCGTTCAGAGGCAAGAAGGGCATACAGCAGTTTTGGGTTGTGTTCTTCCTCTTCTTCATGACTGGTATAGCGATTGTACTTTATCTAAACCAAACACCCGGACAACCGCGTGAGCGTGACTATGCGTATGCAGGCTCGTTCTATGCATTTGCAATATGGTGTGGCCTTGGCATAAGCGCGATATCCGTGTGGTTGGAGAAACTGTTTGGAAAATGGATGAGCAAGCGTACCGCGGCAATTGTAGCTTCTGTGGTATCCCTTGTGCCTGCAATAGCGGTTCCGCTGCAGATGGTCAGCCAGACATGGGACGACCACGACAGGAGCGACCGTTATATGTGCCGTGACTTCGGACTGAACTACCTTGAGACAATTCCGCACGACGGAGTCATCTTCACTAATGGCGACAACGACACGTTCCCTCTTTGGTATAATGAGGACACCGAAGGCAACCGTACTGACGTGCGTGTATGCAACCTTTCTTATCTGCAGACCGACTGGTATATCGACCAGATGAAGCGTCCTGCATACGAGGGGGACAAGCAGTCGTCACCGCTTCCTATTTCATGGAAACGAATTCAATATGTCTCCGGAAAGAACGAGGTGGCAGAAGTCAACCCTTCAATCTACGTTGGCGGAAAGGAAATCAAGATGAAGGAACTCGTACAGATGATGTATCTGCAGAGTCCGGAAATGGCGCGTAAGATATGGGGCGACGACCCGTTTGAACTGAAGAACGCCATTCATAAGTTCCTCCTTAAAGACGACATACCTGAGGAGTATAAGGATCAAGTGGCAGACCTGCCGAATTGCCTGCCTTCGGATACATTGTACGTGACCGTAAACAAGGAAGCCGTACGTAAATCCGGCATGATGATTCCTGGCGATTCAATCCCTGACAGAATGGACATCAGCCTGAAGGGACAGGATCGCATATACAAGTCGTTTATCATGCTGCTTGAAATGATCGCACAAGGCGATTTTGAACGTCCGCTTTATATGTCGACTACCGTGGGACCGACCAACTTCGGAAATCTGTGGAGGCATTTCATCCAGGAAGGCATCGCTTGGAGGATTTCTCCTTTCACCTTCAGTGGGAACATGCCTCAGCAGTCTGTTGTCGATACAGAAAAGATGTACGACAACATGATGAACAAATACCATTATGGCAATCTCAAACAGCCGGGATTGTATATTGACGAGACTTCGATGCGCCTTTGCTGGACGCACCGCCGCTGGTTCGCTCATTTGATCAACAACCTCTTGAGGGAAGGCAAGAAGGACAAGGCTTTACTCGCCCTCGAAAAGAGTGACAAGGAAATACCTGACTATAATGTGCCTTATAGAATGGACAATGGAGGATTGGAGATCGCTAATGCGTTCATTGCATGTGGAAAGAATGACAAGGGCGTGAAGATATTGGACGAGATTGAGAAAACCTCAAGAGAATATGTCCGGTATTATGCGTCGCTCAACGACTATCGTTTCTCTTCCGCATGGAGAGACTGCAAGAGTGAAATCTATTCGCTGCTGGAAGTACAGCGCGCATTAGAGGCACTGGGCAAGTCAACAGACAAGAACGCAGCCAAGTACGCTAAACGCGCTCAAGAGCTGTTGCCTTTTGTAAACAAGACATATTCGCAATTGGCTACAAGGGCGGAAGGTTTAGGATTACAACCATAAGCGGATGATCATAGAACAACCAAGCACGTGGCTTCGATGGCTATATCCAAGCGCCATTTGGAGGATGCCCCATAAAGAGAAGGC
>CAZHZH010000030.1:4206-13123 GCA_964537205.1 uncultured Bacteroidaceae bacterium | reverse complement strand
GCCTACAAGGCGGATCAGCTTATTCATTCACAACTGTTCCGACCGCCGAGGGGCTGGATGAGATGGGCTCAATATATGAGGCTCAGACGCAAGTTCACGATCATAATGTGGGATGTGGTCACACGTGATTACAGTCGGATATTAACTGCCGACGACGTGGTCAACAACGTGAAAACCTACACACGCAACGGAAGCATTATTACGTTCCATGATTCACTGAAGAGCATTGATAAGTTATACACCGCGTTGCCACGCTCCATCGAATGGCTGCAAAGTCAAGGTTATGAATTCAAGGTGTTTGACGCGGAGCAGAAACGAAGCCGGCACTTGAAGTGACGTCGGGCATAAAACAAACTCTATATGCATACTGTCATATTGCAATCAGAGAAAATAAAAGCCGAAGCATTACGCCTCGGCTTTTCTGCATGTGGTATTGCCAAGTCACACGAGGTGGATGTGGAGACCGAAGGCAAATTCAGGGAATGGATCGGCGATGGATTGAACGCCGGCATGTCGTACATGGAAAAACATGTTGATATCAGGCTGAATCCCGGACTGTTACTTGACGGGTGCAAAAGTGTAATCTGCGTCGCCTTGAATTATTATCCTGAAAAACGTCTGGCACCTTCACAATATCAGTTCGCATATTATGCGTATGGGAAGGATTATCACGATGTGCTGCGTAAGAAACTATACGAGCTTGCCGCAAGCATCAGTTCGTTTGCAGCATCTCTACAATCCAACGTCAACTTCAGAGTGTGTGCTGATACCGCTCCGCTACTCGAACGCTATTGGGCGTGCCAGGCTGGAATTGGATGGATCGGGAAGAACCATAATCTGATCATTCCACATAAAGGAAGCTATTTCTTTCTCGGCGAGATTTTAGCAGACACTGAGGTTGATGTTTATGACTCTCCAATGCCTTCTCATTGCGGCAACTGTAATAAATGTACCGTGGCTTGTCCTGGCAAGGCAATCGGTGATGACGGAACGTTCAATTCTGAACGATGCTTGTCGTACCTGACCATAGAACACAGGGGAAGTTTTAGCGCGGCGGAGACAGAGCTGGTTTTAAATCAGGCCAACGCTGCGTCTACACCTTATTATATATATGGATGTGACCGTTGCCAGATTGTTTGTCCGCACAACGCCTTTGCTTCTCCTACGTCTATTGAGGATTTGCACCCGTCCGAAGCGTTCATGAATATGGGAAACGGCGAGTGGGAAGAGCTTTCCATTGACGAGTACAAATCAATCTTTAAGGGTAGTGCGGTGAAGAGAGCTAAATATGAAGGTCTGAAACGTAATATCGATGTTGTTAAAAAAAGAGACTGACCATTAGCCAGTCTCTAACAACATGAAAATTATTCAAATCCATCAGCGGATGAAAATCTTTTTATATGTGCCGTCACTCATACGGACGATGTTGATCCCTTTTGCATAACCATTTATCTTCCGCCCTGCTATGTCGAACACGTCGACAACCGTAGCTCCGTCTTGTGAGTCAAATAGTTCTTCTATGCCGTCAACAGGATTCTCACCGTCGTTGCTCAGATAAACCGCTTTTATATATATGGCGCTTGATCCGTCTGTCCAAAAGCCTGCCTTATATATGTGTGAAGGGTCGATGGTGCGTCCGTTAGGTGTCTCAAGCTTCCTTAAGTCTATTACGGCGGTAGTCGATGTCTTCATGTCGTATAAGTAGCAGTCCGACCAATAGTTGGTGGAGTCGAACAACCTGAATGACGGTTGGGCGCTCGACGCGCGTCTCAACTTAACTACAATGTAGTTGTATGCGGACAAGTCAACTCCTCCAGTGTATTCCCAACCGCCAAAACCATATTGGCCTGTCTTCAATGAACCGCTCTTCTCCACGAACGTACCAGTGCTATAGATTGAAGGGTTGAATGCGTCTGCTGTTAATGGGAAGTATGATACTGTCACGTTGAATGTCACACTACTACTGTTGCCCATATTGTCTGTGTATGCCGCTGTAACTTCAGTCTCTCCTTCCTTGAGGGCTATGATCCTGCCGCCGATAACTTGTGCTACATCCTCGTTTGTGTAGCTGAACGCGCAGTTCGATGCCACGTTGCTTTCCAAGCCGGATACAGACGTGCAAATCAAGTCGAGTGACTTGGCACTGCCTGGTATCATTGTGTAAGATGTTGTCTCAAGGGTGAGTTCCTTCATCGTCAAGTCCTCTTCTGTGTATGTATGGAGAACGCCTGGTCCATAGAAATATTCTTCTGCGTAGGTAGGTTCTGTAGAGAACCAGTCGATGTCGACGTAGCCTCCCAATTGCTTGGTCGCATAATTGAATATGAAGAATCGGTTTCCGACGAATACACCGAGAGTGTACGCCATAGTCATCTCATGCCCGAACTTTGTGTATGTTATGTTGTCTGTGCTATAGTAATAATTCGCTTTGTTCGAACCAAAGTTTACCACTGCCCTCAGATATATGGTATCTTCTGTTATCTCGTCACCTATGATCTCCGTTTGAGTGCCGGTAAGCGACTGTTGCAACAAGCTGTAGAGATGTTTCTTACCGTCAATCACCTTTATTCCTATGTAAGAGTAAGGCTCCTGGAATACTGCGATTCCGGCAACATCACCATCTTGCATGTTGTTGGTAGCCATTTTTATTGTTCCGTATGAGTCAATGTATTTGTTGTCTGCCGTGCCAACTGGGCTGTATCCCAGTATCCTTTGTGACAAACTGTTGCGTGCGGCGTTAAGTGAGTCTGTAACGGTTGCGGTATGCAGCCTGAGGAATCCAGGGTTTTCTGTCAGGCTCCAGCTGCCGTTATCAGGGTTGTGATTCCATTCCCACTGCAGTGCGAGTGTAGGGTTTGTGAATGTCTCGTTGGTCGTCAGATATGTTTTAGGATAGATCTGTCCTACATTTGGTTTCGGATATGCCTTGCCACCTACGCTTACGTCTATTCCGTTATTGCCGATGATCGGCCATCCGTCTTCCCATTTCACCGGCTCCAAGTAAGGAATGCGCCCGATGGCTCCTGCGTCTTTGAACAACATGGTCCACCACTCGCCGGTTTGCGTCTCTATAAGTGCTCCTTGGTGTATATGTTGATTTGCGAATACGCGTCCATCGTGTTCTTCGTACGGACCCATCGGTGATTTGGATCTGAAGATTGTCTGGCTGCCCTCTGTACCTCCATAAGTGGCGTAGATGTAATAGTAGTCACCAATATGATACATATGACTTCCCTCCAGTCCGTTGCCAAGTGACAGTACTTTGGTGGATTCCAGTTTCTTTAGGTTTCTGTCTAACTTGTTTACGTAAATATCGCCTATTCCGCATGCCACGTATATGTAGCCGTCGCCGTCGTCGTCGAACAACCAGCCCGAATCGTAATAGTGGTCAGCCATCTTCGTCATTGTCCATTTGCCTTCAGGGTCGGTGGTCGTCAACAAGATGTTTTGAGTGTCGTCCACGCCGGCTCTTCCGTAACAGATGAAGTAGAGATAATATTTGCCTTTTGAATAATTGAGCGACGCAGCCCATTGCCCTTGTGAATAGTGATTGGCTCCTAATAGGTTGTAGGCGTTGTTGTCATCAATCTGTTGTAGTGGGTTCGCGCAATATTCCCAGTTCACCAAATCCTTTGATTTTAGTATAGTGGCTCCAGGGAAATAGAACATCGTGGTACTTGCCATGTAGTAAGTGTCGTCAACCCTAATCAAATCTATATCGGGGAAATCACCATTGATGACAGGATTAATATAGGTGTTGTTTCCTTGGTCTGAGGTCCATTGGCGTTTGTATGCCATGTATGGGCGTGTGTCCATGTTCCAATCTTTGTACCAGTCGAAGCAGGCTTGTGCGCAGCATTCTTCATTACCATCGAAAGCGACAACGGCTTTGGCTGGTGATGTAGCTAATGATTTGTCGATGTCGATGTAGTCGGCTGTACCAGTAAGGGTCATTCCGATATTGCCATAGTAATCATGGACGGCTTTCCATGCGTTGCCCCACTTGGATGTTGACGCGGTCGCCCATGTACCCCAGTTCGACTCAACCCATGTGCCCGATTCGTTGTAATGGCCTTGCCCCTCCTTGTATGGACTCCAGTCGATTTCAGTCACCATGATAGGATTTGTCTCGACTACCGGTACTTGTTTTGCAAATTGTGTGATAAATGCGTTGTGGTCGCAATTGTCATCGCTTGCGCCATACCATCCAGAATAAACGTGTACGGCATAACCGATATTGTAACCTGTTATAGGGTAAGTCTCATAACCTTGGTATCCTGATTGATATCCAGAGCCAGGCACCCATATTATGCCGGTGAACCCGTTCTCCCTGATTTTGTCAACTATTGGTTGAAAGAAATCGTGCAACGCACTGGCACTGCTTTGTCCGTTCTCGTCAAGAACTGTCACAGGTTCGTTTGCCAATTCGAGTGATATCTGACCCGAATGTTTAAGTACGCTGTCATTTTTGGTGACTATGTCCCATACCTTGAGCAAGTATTCCTGATAGTCGCCTCCCACCTGGATTTTACTTGGGCAGACACCTGGCGGGCGCATGATTATGTACAGCCCGTGCCTCATTCCGTATGCGGCTATCCTGTAATACAATGTTTTCATGTATTTTGTCAACCGTGCCGAACTGAAGCGGCTTATGTCGGCTTCTCCGCTCTCGACACCGTCCGATTGCACGTTAGGGTCGTTAGTCCAGCATGGATCCAAGTGCAAGCGGAAAACATTGCAGTACGCTCCGTCCGTAGTGTCGGTGATAGCTGTGAACAGTTTGTTGAAATAAGACAGGCATGCGCCAACATTGCTGTCAGTAGCAGAACTGCCCCAACGGTACGAGTTGAAATAAGGGTTCGGGGTATCCATCACTCCGTGCAGACGTACAGTGTTTCCATTTGCGTCTTTAAGATACTTCCCATCTACATGCAAAGGTGGTAAGTTACCGAAAGTCTTGTTCTGTGCCATTCCATTTGCTGTAATCAGCGTCATTATGGCGATAATAAGTATGCTTCTATTCATATTGTGTAAGTATTTGTTATTTACCAAGCGCAAAGGTATAAATAAATATGTGTAAATAGTATCACGAAAGTGCAGAATACTTGAATAAATGAAACATGCGCCATCGAATGAGCGAATCTGTTTCGAATCTGACATTGTTTGTTACGGCCGTGCTATTGCAAACAGGACGAAAAGAGTAAATTTGCAAAATCAATTTTAGTAACACATAAAATTATACGTATGAGAAGATTCATTAATTACACTGCGACGTTTGTCATTGCAATGGCAATCGCTCCAATGCTTTCAGTAGCGCAAAACTACAACATCCCTTCTGCAGATTACCCTAAGGTAAGTGCTGACAACCGTGCTGAATTCAGAATCAAGGCTCCACAGGCTAATGACGTGCAGGTGGATATTTGCGGAAAGAAATATCCGATGCAAAAGGATGCGGAAGGCGTGTGGACTGTAACTACCGACCCGTTGGTCGTAGGCTTTCACTACTATTTCCTGCTGATTGACGGCGTATCAGTATGTGATCCTGCCATGTACACTTTCTATGGATGCTCAAGAGTGGCAAGTGGTATAGAAATACCTGAATCCACCGAAGAATCTGCATATTATACTTTCAATCCGATTGTCAATCATGGCAGAGTAAGTGAATGTCAGTACTATTCGAATATAGAGAAGCGCGCGCGCCGTTGTTTCGTTTACACTCCTGCCGGCTACGACGGTGGAAGCAAGAAGTATCCTGTACTTTATTTGCAACATGGCATGGGCGAGGATGAAACCGGCTGGCACACCCAGGGAAAGATGGCCAATATATTGGACAATCTCATTGCTCAAGGCAAAGCTCAAGAGATGATAGTCGTTATGGATAACGGAAACTGCGACCACTTCGACAGAAGTGCCAACATAGGGGAATTCGGAGCGACTTTCAAGCCAATCCTTCTCACTGAAATCATACCTTATATAGAGAAGAACTTCAGAGTCAAGACTGACAGGGAAAACCGTGCTATGGCTGGACTTTCATGGGGAGGTCATGAGACAATGGACATCACTCTTCACAATTTGGATAAGTTCGCTTATATCGGCACGTTCAGTGGTGCGCTTATGGATTCAAAACTCATCTTTGACAACAAGGATTTCAACAAGCAGGTGAAGGTCTTGTTTATTGGTGAAGGTACAGAAGAGGGTATGGGGGCAAAGCAGTTGCACTCTCAGTTTGACGAGGCAGGCATCAAGCACACATACTACCTGTCACAGGGAACGGCCCACGAGTGGCTGACCTGGAGGCGTTGTCTTCGTGAATTTGTTCAACTTATATTCAAATAGCAGAGGGCTATTTCTGTATTTTCTTCCATTCGAGGTTCTGTGAGGCGTTTATGTCCGACAGGATCTCGAATGTTGTATTTTTCTCTTTCTCGGTTCCGTGACCTTTGTAGATGTTCACGATTTCATCACGCTTATACTCTGTGAATATTTGTGGAAGCTGGCTAAGCGGCTTGTTGGAGTGGGCTTCTTTCAATAGCTCTATTGACTCAGTGATTGCCGCCCTGCCTCTGTCGACATTGTTTGCCATTTCGTCGAGTCCCTCCCTGTGGTACTTGTACATCAATTGGCGTAAAGGTTCCATGGAACTTTCCATGTAGTCATTGATGACTGCGTGGCGGTTGTCGCTCTCGCTGAATGCCTTCCAACCTCCGTCACCCAGGTTTTGTGCGTTGTTTGCCACAGTAAGTGCCTTGTTGAGTATCTCTGTGCCGCCCATAGGAGAGAACGTGTCGAGGTCGAATCCGATAAACAGGTAGGCGTAGTACGCCAGCATTGCCGTCAAGTTGTTGTCTATATTGTTCTCGACATAGTCAATAGGCTCGTTCTCTGTATATAAGAAGTTGAAGTTCTTGTCACGTTTCGAAAAGATGGTGGTGTTGTATGTCGAGTTATACACGGGACGGCTGACTTGGAACAGCATTTCGCAAATAAATTCGTTGGTAGCGGGATTATATTGCTTCACGGTAATAGTCATGGAGCAGTCGATGCGTTCCTCCCGCTTGTATTGCAGGTCGGTCCACGCCCTGTTGTTCATGAAGTCGGATATCACGGTTTGTAATGTTTCAAATACGCTTGTATTAGTGCCTTGTACCTGGGTGTGTGTCACCTTCACATTGCAGTTCAGTTCCTGTGCGTTGAGCATGGCTAAATGCAGCAGGATAATAAATGTCATACCTAATCGTTTCATAATACGGTCCCGTATATTTGTGTTGCAAAGATAACGCAAACCCGACACAATACAAAATATGTTCACTTTTATTTAGGATTTCTCAATTAATTCGTATCTTTGCAGACAAATAAATTAGATTATGGCATTAAAAGCAGGTATAGTGGGATTGCCTAATGTGGGCAAATCAACTCTTTTCAATTGTTTGTCAAGCGCCAAGGCGCAGGCTGCCAATTATCCTTTCTGTACTATCGACGCGCAGATGGGGCAGATATCTGTTCCCGACGAACGCTTGACGAAACTCGCCGAGATTGTCCATCCAGGACGAATCGTCCCTGCGACGTGTGACATTGTTGACATTGCGGGACTTGTCAAAGGGGCCAGTCATGGTGAAGGCTTGGGCAACCAGTTCCTCGGAAACATTCGTGAGTGTGACGCCATCATACACGTGTTGCGCTGTTTCGATGACGGCAACATTACACACGTGGATGGAAGTGTTAATCCTGTTCGCGACAAAGAGGTCATTGACACCGAACTCCAGTTGAAGGACCTTGAGACTGTGGAGACTCGCATTAAGCGCGTGGAGAAACAGGCCATGGTAGGCGGCGACAAGGCGGCTAAGACTGAATACAATCTTCTTCTGCGTTATAAGGCGGCATTGGAACAAGGCAGGAGCGCGCGTACCGTAGAACTTGAAAACACCGATGAGGAGGCGGCCTCAAAGCAAATGTTCCTATTGACCACAAAGCCCGTCCTGTATGTCTGCAACGTGGATGATAAAAGCGCGAAGGATGGCAACGCGTATGTTGCCGCCGTCAAAGAGGCTATTAAGGATGAGGATGCGCAACTGCTTGTCATATCGGCGCAGACCGAGGCTGATATAGCCGAACTGGAGACATACGAGGAGAAGCAGATGTTCCTTGAGGACTTGGGACTTGAGGAAAGCGGATGCAACCGGTTGATCAAGTCGATTTACTCATTACTCAGTTTGGAAACATTCATAACCGCTGGCCCGATGGAAGTGAAGGCTTGGACTTACCATCGTGGTTGGAAGGCGCCGCAGTGCGCCGGTGTCATACATACCGACTTTGAGAAAGGCTTCATACGCGCCGAGGTCATAAAGTACGATGATTATATCAAGTACGGTTCGGAAGCGGCTGTGCGCGAGGCCGGCAAGTTGGGCATTGAGGGCAAGGACTACGTGGTTCAAGACGGGGATATAATGCACTTTAGGTTTAACGTATAAAATCGACTCGCCATGCTACCTCTATTCATTGACTGGCAACCCGACATAAACGCGTTCTCTATAGGACCTGTCGAAGTCAAATGGTATTCCCTGATGTGGGCGGTCGGACTTATTCTCGCTTACTTCATCGTGAAGCGGCTCTACCAACATCAAGGCATACCGCAGGAAAAGTTCGACCCCCTGTTCATCTATTGTTTTCTCGGAGTCTTGATCGGGGCGCGGCTTGGTCACTGCCTGTTCTATGAGCCTGAATACTATCTTGGCAGCAAGAATGGCTTCATCGAGATGCTGCTGCCTATAAAGATACTGCCTGATGGCGAATGGAAGTTTCACGGATATGCGGGCTTGGCGAGCCATGGAGGTGCCATAGGCTGCTTCCTTGCCATGTGGATCTATTCAGTGCGCAACAAGGTCGGACTGCTCACTGTGGTCGACAACGTGTGCATCGC
>CAZHZH010000030.1:0-4106 GCA_964537205.1 uncultured Bacteroidaceae bacterium | reverse complement strand
ACTGGTTTCCATTTCGGACTTTGCATCACTTTGATATTCGTGTTCCGCTTCTTCATCGAGTTCATCAAGAAGGAACAGGTGGACTTTGAGAAAGGAATGGCTCTTGATATGGGACAGTTGCTCAGTATACCATTCATATTGGCAGGTGTGTTCCTGATGGTACGTCCGTTCATTGTAAAGAAGAAGCCATAAGATAGTCCGTCTAATCATATCCGAAAGTTCATTGTATGAAAAAACACAAGGCTCGTAATATTGCAATAACAGTAATCGTCATCCTTCTGCTTGTCGTGGCGGGTGGATTGATATGGCATAGTAGTTCGCGAAGGGACGATTCCATCGACTTGAAGAACTACACGCCAAACAAGGAGTTCGCTCCTGCCTTCAATGCGTTGAACAAGACGCCCGAACCGGCTTATGACATAGAGGAGACTGTGCGTATACTCAACGGACTTGAAGCGGCGCAAAACCAGTCCGAGGATTTCATGTCGTTTCTTGAATACATGGCAAAGCAAGACTACAGCAAGGTGCCGCAAGATGTGCTGGATGCCAAGAAAGAATTGTTGCCCATCCTTCAGAAGCTGTACGACTTGCAGCAACAGTATGATGAGCTTGACAATGTGTGGATGCTTGCGCGCAGTGCTACAAGTGGCGCGTCGAACTTCGCGGAGAATACCAGCCCCATCGGTGTGCTTTCGTCTATATTCACGGGAAACCCGTTCGACGGACTCAATATAAACAAGAATCTCGCGAAGGCCAAGACTGCCGCGTTCGAGCAATATGAGAAGGACAAGAAACTGAAGGAGTCGCTTAAAAAGGAAATCGACAAGGTCCGCATGTCGTATATTGATTATTTGGCCGACTATGCTCCTGTATATTTCAAGTACATGAACGAGTGGGACAAACTCTGCCTCGATCGTGACAAGGCTTACCTTGATATTTACGCCGGACGCACTGTCGAAGCTTACAACGCTGTCGACAAAGTGTTGGAGAAATATCCCACCAACCGTGAGGCAATGCTTTTGAAGGCTCTCGCTTTAGTACAAATGAGCCAGTCCAAAGCAGCGCAAAACTTGGGCGGAGTACGTTCAGGCGATATAGAAAAGGACTCGCTCCCTCCGGACACCGCTGATGAGGAGAGTCTTGTCCAGGCTGATGTCATTCTCGACAATTACATGCAACTCTACCCTAACCGCAGCGCTCCGGCGCTTGTGCTGAAGGGCATGATCAGCATGAAGGAGGGAAATGAGTCGAAAGCGATGTCATACCTCGACCAGGCAAGCGTGGAGTACCCGCGGCAGGCGGAGGCTTTGACCGACCTGCTCGACTCGTATAAGAACCGTTCGTACCTCAACAAGAGCAGTGAGGGCAAATACTTGTTGCGGCTGTATCGCAGCACGATGGAGGGGTATGGCATGTTCAGCCCCAACTTGATAAAGGCTCAGTACTATGCGCGCAAGGGTATGCTCGATGAAAGCAAGGAGGAGATATTCAATCATTTTTACCGCCGTGGCAACCAAGGTGTTTACGACTGCCTGCTCAGTGATATGCAGTATTGTGAGGAGCACATGTACAGCATATTCAAGCAACTGCTTATGGAACAGTCGTTCATAGATGTCAGCGTAGAGCCTACCACCAACTGGCTTGTGTCAAAAAGCGACGATGAGGTGAAGGTGATAATCAACAACCGCAGCGATGTCGACCTTGAGAACGTCCGTATATTCCTTTGCATCCACTATACCGACATGTATAAAGACGAGTACGATGTGGTAAAGTGTCCGTCCATCAACATTATCAAGCACCACGACAAGACGGAAATCGGTGTGGTCAAACTCGATTATGAAGGCAAGAAATACAATGACATCACGCGTATACGCGCCATAGCGATGACCGACGATAAGATTTGCTGGATTGACGATGTTGACTACAAGTACATTCATGCGTATGAGGCGTCGAAGCAGGGCAAGAACACGGGTGCTAAGAACAAGAGCCGCCGCGAGCAGTTCCTCAGAGACTTCAACATCACGAGCGACGCGATCCTGTCGGCTGTCAAGTCAGGTGTCAAGGTCTATAGCGACATCAAGAGCGACAAGGGCTTTTGGGATAGTGTGACCGGTATATGGAGCAGCGACGACCGGAAGTTGAGAATCGAACTGCCACGCATATTGACTTTGATCGACCCTGTATTCTCTTTGGGACAATTGAAGGATAAGGATAATGCGATATTGCCGGAAGAAAACTATCTTACGGGCAGCAGCATTCAACTTAAGTTCGACTATGAGCCGAAGAACGGTACTTCCGTGCCGCTCTACATCTATTCCGACTACATCAGCCTGAAGGTGACCATACAGTTCCGCAACGGCAAGTCGGAGATAAAGAAGGTGGAGATAATTTGATTCGTCAGTCTTGTTGGGACGGTTACGATCATGCGCTGTGATGACGTAACCTTGCAACCAGCTTCTCATGTGCCTGCAACTTATGTAACTTCTGCCCGAAAAAGACTGAATTTGCGGCATAAGCCCATTAAGTTATGGCCAATGCCTCGTTAGGCGAATACAATAATTTCATCAGCAGCTTTACAAAAGTTGGTGTGCCAACTGTAATATAACGACGGAATACTAATAAAAATGCCTTGATGCAAAAAAATCTTGCAAAATGTTTTTCCTATTAATAAATAATGTGTATATTTGCCCCGATAAATGTAAAACCCCTGATGCGACGACTAAACATCTTTGACAGAAAGGAAATAAGCAGACGTAACAAAAAAAATTTTTATAATTAAAAATATTTTTATTAACTAAAAACAAATGCTTATGAAGAAATTTCTATTAGCATGTCTATGTTGCCTGATGCTGCCTATTGCAGCGATGGCAATTGACGACGGAACGTACTACCTGTACAACGTTGGTGCAGGTTTGTACTTTGATCATGGCGGCTCGGACAACCGTACAGCTTGTCTCAAGCCACACTATGGTGCGCCTGTCATTCTGGCAAATACCGGAACCGACACGTACACCATTCAGACTTGCACTTACGATGACCCAAGTTATCTTGGTGCAAGTGGAAGTGTCGTATCATCTGCAACTAATTTCACTATCGCTGCAGTTGGTGATGACACATACACAATTTCTGTAGATGGCAAATATCTCGGCTATGGAGGTACTACATCTGCGGTATATAGTCAGACACTGGTTAGTTTTGATCTTACAGAGGTCAACGACAATGCTTTGTGGAAGTTTTTGAGCAAAGAGGAATTGGAGAAGGAACTTGATAAAGCTTCTCTATCTAATCCTGTTGACGCAACTTTCTACATTCCAAGTGCTAACTTTAACAGACATGACAAGTACATCACCAATTGGAAAAACTATAAGACTGGTTATAGTAATAGTTATCTTTGCAACAACAACGGATATTACGCTAGTTCATCGACAACATCACGTGATGTATACCAGGCTCTGACAGGACTGAAGCCGGGTGTATATAAGCTGACTGCACAGGCTTACTATTGTCATGGTTCTTACACAACTGTTGGAACAGACTATACGGCAGAAACAATGCCTAAGGTGGCAGTGTTGTATGCAGGTGACTCGGAGAGTCCTCTTGAAGGAGTGCTTGAAGAACTTGCAGACTCAGGTTTCTACATCAATGGTCAGGCTGTGGACGGAGGATATATTCCTGTTTTGTCTTCAAGTGTTAATAATGATGCTGTAAAGGCATTCGATAATGGAATGTACAGCAACAATGCAGTCAGTGCAACTGTTGGCAGTGATAGCGCACTCACCATTGGTATCAAGTATGAAGGTATTACAGGATCTACTATTGCATTCGACAATTTCCAACTTTATTATCTTGGAACACTCAGTGGAACTTCTACTTGGGATTTGGCAGCTGAGTCTTACTCTTCAGCAGACGAAAGTGCTGTTGTTTGGAATAGTGGTTATGCTACTATGACTCTTACAAAGGGCACAAGTACTACTCCTGCTAATAATTATCTTGGTGGAACTAATACTCAGACTCGTTTCTACAAGAGCCAGGTATTGACTTTCTCTCCTGAAATAGGTTATGCAATTGATTCAATTGTGATTACTGCTACAGGTACAAACCAGGCA
>CAZHZH010000029.1:0-29521 GCA_964537205.1 uncultured Bacteroidaceae bacterium | reverse complement strand
GCAATACGGAAAAGGAAGAACTTCTTGTCTGCAACACCTCTGAGATTTGCACGGATATCTGACCTTCCATTTCCAACAGGCAAACAATAAAAAAGAGGGTGCGTCACTTAACGACACATCCTCATGTTCTCTTTTTAACCAGCAGTCGGATCAAGACTCTGCAACTGGAGGGACGATGGATACGAACGAGCGGTCTTTAAATCCGCGCTTGAACGCAACATATCCGTCTACAAGTGCATAGAGAGTATCATCCTTGCCCTGACCTACGTTTTTACCAGGGAAGTGTTTGTTGCCGCGCTGACGAACCAATATGTTACCAGCTTTGGCAAACTGACCACCAAACAATTTAACACCGAGTCGTTTGCTGTGTGACTCACGGCCGTTCTTTGAACTACCTACACCTTTCTTATGTGCCATGTTACTGTTACTGTTTTTAAGGGTTAAACACTAAGCGACAACACTCTTGATTGTCAATTCCGTGAATTGCTGACGATGACCGCGCAACTTCTTGTATCCCTTACGGCGGCGTTTGTGGAATACCAACACCTTGTCGCCCTTTACGAGAGGAGTCACAACCTCACAAACAACCTTGGCACCCTCCACTGTCGGAGTGCCTACAGTTATTGTGCCTTCTTTGTCGACGAGCAGCACTTTCTCAAACTCAACAGTCTGTTGAGCCTCAGCATTCTGAATATGGTGAACGAAAAGCTTCTTGCCTTCTTCCGCCTTAAACTGCTGACCATTAATTTCAACGATTACGTACATCTTGATAGTTAAAAATTAAAATTAATCGGACCGAGGGGCGGGCATGAAAGGATGTCGCATTCTCTCCGCCACTTATGTAGCTCCCAACGGCATATCGGCTGCAAAGTTACGAATTATTTTTCATACGCGGCACGAATGTTCCGTTTTTTTATTCACACACGGCCATAATAGTCGCATTTCACGGATGTAAGGCGCGAGTCTGTGCGTTACAAGCCATCTACATTGCCTTGATTGTAGCCGAGGCTGGTTTCAATCCTTCGGAGCGGACATTCACACGCACCTTCCCCTTCTTGCCATTCGACATGACGCCAACGACGAGCTGTCCGCCAAAAACGTTCATTTCTGGTTGTGTAAACACTTCGAACGATGTTGCGTCGCCATTGCACATTCCCTTGAAGTCAGCCGCCCCTTTTACGTCGACGTTGACATGGTTGGCCACATTCGGACATAGATTTCCATCCTTGTCAACCACACTGACCACGAAGAAAGCCATGTCATCGCCGTCTGCCGCCAATACAGCATGATCACTATATTCATCAAGCGTCTGCAGTTCGACTACGAGGCGGTCAGGAGTCCCGGCGGTTCGTTGTACGGCTTCTCCACGGCGGATTCCGTTAGCATCGTACACCACTACGCGTATCTCTCCCGGCTCGTATTTGACATCGTCCCAACGTATTCTGTATCTGTCGATCAACGGGTCGTTGACATCAACAGTCCGTCCCTTTCCCATCCTCGCGTCATTGTTCTTTGTCTTTCGCCCCTGGCTTTTGCCGTTCACGAACAATTCGGCTGAAGGATAGTTCGTATAGCAATATACAGGAGTCAACTCGCCCTCACGTCCCGTCCACGTCCAATGAGGCAGCAAGTGTACCGTTTCTTCATGCGTATTCCATCTGCTGCGGTAAAGCCAATAGCGGTCTTTGGGCAGACCGGCAAGGTCGAAGATGCCAAAATAGCTGCTTCGGGCGGTAGGATAAGCGTCGTAAGGTGTTGGCTCACCAAGATAATCGAAGCCTGTCCACACAAATTCACCGATAACCCATGGATAGTCATCTTGCAAGACCCAGTCGTCCTCTGGAATATTACTCCACCAACAAGCCTCCGTATCGTAGCCGCTGCATTGACCGTCCTCATACGCCTTTCCATCGGCGCGGACTACGGGGAATTTGTATACGCCACGGCTACTGACTGTCGAAGCCGTTTCGCTTCCCAGTATAAACCCCTGATGCAGGCGGCTGTACGCGCTTTTATATTTTTGCGTCCTGTAGTTCAAGCCTGGAATATCTATAGAGTCGGCAAAACCTGATTGCATGGCGTTGTCTATCCTGTCCATCCCTGTCGTACACAGACGAGTGCTGTCGAGACTGTGCACGAGGTTTTGCATCTTGACCAGCATAGAGGTTCCTTCGCGGCCGCCTTGTTCGGGGACTTCATTGCCGATACTCCACATGACAATCGACGGATGCATCCGGTTTGCCATGACCAAATTAGTCAAATCACGCTGCCACCAGTCGTCATAGAACAGGCAATAACCATTCTTGCATTTCGGATATTTCCACATGTCGAACGACTCTGCCATGACCATCATGCCAAGAGAGTCGCACAAGTCCATCTGCATCTGAGAAGGCATGTTGTGCGAGGTCCGAATGGCGTCGCATCCCATTGTCTTGAGCAACTTTATCTGCCTTATCAGAGCCGCCTTGTTGACAGCCGCTCCCAGCATTCCCAAATCATGATGCAGGCACACTCCCTTTATTTTCCTGCTGACACCATTCAGTTGGAAACCATGCCCGCTTGTAACCGACAGCGTCCGTATGCCTACGTGCCGGGTTTCCTCGTCGAGCAATGTATATTGCCCGTCATCGCGTTCTTCGTACACACGCACCACAAGGTCGTACAGCGCGGGGTTTTCAGGAGACCACAAATCAGGTTTTGGCACCACCATGGAAACCTTCGCCCGACCTTCAGCGTCGGCTTTTGCCTCTTTTTGCACAACAGCGGCGACAGACCTGCTAAGTACAGGACGCGGCTTCAAGTCAAATCCCACCACAATACGCCTGCCCTCATAACCAACGAGCCTTGCTTCAGCCGTAATGCACGCCTCATCGGCAGAGATACTGTCTGTGACAAAATTCACGCCCCACACGTCAATCGCGGTGTTGCCTGTTTGAATCAAAGTGACGGGACGGTAAATACCGGCGCCAGGATACCAGCGGCTGCTCTCCGGCAGATTATGCAAACGCACCGCTAATAAGTTGCCATCTGACTTCCTATTAATATAAGGTGTAATGTCCACATTAAACGCGTTGTAGCCGTACTTCCATCCGCCTGCCTTCTTCCCGTTAACATACACCTCGGGTTCCGCCATCGCTCCGTCGAAGTTGAGTATCGCGCGCTCACAATCTTTATCCACATCGAACTCAAGTCGGTACCATCCAGTACCCACCCACGGCAGACTGCCGGTACGACCCGAGTGCTCTGTAGCGTTCTTCTCGCCATTCTGCTGTATCGCAACCACCTGCAAGTCATTTCCGCTATTAAAAGGACCGCTGATCGCCCAGTCATGAGGCACGCGGACTTCATCCCAGTCGGAATCATCAAAATCTGCCGATGCGTACTCCGCACTGTCGCCACGCACAAATTTCCATCCCCTGTTCAAAACCATTATGGTCCTTTGCGCCGAAGCAAACTGACCACTGAACGCCAAAAGCGTCACTATTAATAAGACATATTTATTCATAAAAGTAAAGTTATCGTTCTCGCAGCCTCTTTGCCCGTGCGCCATCACGCCTTTTCGTCCATCGTCAATAGTGCGTTCAACATCGATAGTACGTGCAACGTCAATATGGAGAGTTGTCATCCCTGACAGGCAGACGTTCAGGTGCGGTACGTATCGTCCGCTTGCTTACAGCCGTCATTCACAAGCAAATCCGCGCACAAATGTAACAAAAAAAAGCGTCCCGACAAGCGGAACGCCTTCTAAAATATATTATTTAAGTTCTTTTCTTCTAAAAAGCATTATTTCAATGCTGAAATATTGCTGATAATAAGGGCTAAAATCATTATAGCCAACATGATAAATACTATTGTTTCCATAGCTCAATCTTTTTACCTTTTGTGTTAATTACTACTGGAGACGCTTCTCCATCTTTCCTTTACTATTTGTCGTCCTTACCGTCTGTTTATCATTTTACATTTCATTCAATCCGTTACATCCGACTTCGTTCCGGACATTCACCTGTCCGTCTCGCGCCGTCGCACATCTTGATTTCTTTTTGACGCTGCAAAGGTACGGCAACTTTCCCTGCCGGCAAGCGTTCAAGGTACTATTTTTACTAAAAACTTACGTTTTATTGATTTCTATCAATTGTTGTTATCGCTAACAACAAGAAAGAACATACTTATTGACCTAATGAAAAGATGAAGAAAAAGCTGAAAATCAAGCTTTGAAGACGTACTGAGCCGTTATTATACAGTCGAGACGCGAGGAGAAAGTAGCCATGTTGACCCGTGTGTCATCACTCTTTCCGAGCGTCTCTATCTCAGACATAATATCGCCATACGTATACAGGTCAGTGTCATAAACGACATAGTCAGGGGGGAAGGCGGGGTTTTCCTTCAAGTCATACAACAAGTTGTACTTCTCGCATATAGCCACCATGGTTTCAATAGACTTGTTCGACCCCTTCAACAAGAAACGCTTCTTGCGCATATAGCTCAATATGCCCTTGCGTTTTACAAAAAGCCCGCGTATTTTTCTCGACATGTATTCCGCCGCCCCTCTGAAATAGATAGCGGAGCGGATTGGTATGGACAAAAGCCAACTGTAATCATTATAGTGTTTGCGGAAAAAGATGTACATAGCCTCGTAGAACACATAAACGTACTTAAAGGTGTTCTTTCGGGAGCTCTCTCCCTTGTAATGTACTATGCGCGACGGAATGTAGTAATTAACACCGCCTGTCTGCAACATCCTGTACGACAAGTCGATATCTTCGCCATACATAAAGAAATCCTCGTCGAGCAGGCCGCACTCATCGAGTACGGACCGCCGTATAAACATGCAAGCGCCTGAAATAATTTCTATCGGTGTGGCCGAATACTCATCCAAGTACTTCATGTAATAATGGCCGAAGATTCTGTTTTTAGGGAAAGCGTCGTTAAGTCCAGACATCTTGCAGAATGCGGTGAATGGTGTCGGAACGCCTCTGCGGGATTCAGGCGCAAACGTACCATCTGGATTCAACATACGCACCCCCGTAGCGCATATTCGCGGGTCACCGTCAAGCAGAGATATGCAATCTTTCAGCAAGTGCTCGTTCACAATGGTGTCGGGATTGAGCAAGAGCACATATTCCGAGTGTGTCCGCCGTATAGCCATATTGTTTGCGCGCGCAAAACCAAGGTTCTTGTTGTTCTCTATAAAACGGACTTGCGGATACAACGCCTTCAAGAAAGCCACCGAATCGTCACAGCTGCAATTGTCGACAACGACAATCTCCCCTTCTATACCGTCAAGCGCCCTCAACACAGAGTCGACGCACTGCGCAAGGTAATACTTGACCTTATAGTTGACTATGACAATAGTGAGTTTCATCTACACATTATTAATATATATACTGACATTTTACGATGCGCCGCCCTGGCCTTCATTGCCTTCGTTAACGTCAGGAAGCTCTTCAACCTGTTCGTCCTCTTTTGACGAAAGGAATTTATCAACCTTGTCCCTTGAAGGAATGCAGAAGAATGTCGCGACAAGGGCTATGCACGCGCAAAAGACGCCAGTAGAGTCCATCAATAGGAAATATGACACAAGTCCTACCTCCGCACAAAGCGCAAGCATCCCGAGCCTTATTCCGCTCCACAAATGATACGACCCCAAGGCCTCGTCCTTGTCCATGCGCCTCAAGCTTCTTTCCGTGTTCAGCGAGAACAGTTTTAACGCCAACGGCACGCAAACTATCACCAGCGCAATGTTGACAATATTAATATAGAATTCCATCTTGTGGTCTTCTCCCGCCAAGATTCCATTTGGAATCACATCCGCCTCGCCCAAGAGAAACGTCAGAATGGCGGCCAGCCAGACGAGACAGAACTCAATTATCAAGAAACGCATTAAACGTTTTATCAGCTTATCCATAATCAATCTATCATTCTTTTTATAAATTGGCATTGAAATCTACCCTGTCGGTTATCGACCTTCCCAAAGTGACCTCATCAGTATATTGTAGTTCATCGTTGATCGAAAGTCCTCTCGCCAATACCGAAAGCCGCAGTCCACCCATGTATGGCGCCAGTTTCCTTGCTATATAGAAATTGGTCGTGTCGCCCTCCATAGTGGGGCTTAGGGCAAGAATCACCTCCGAAACGCCGCCCTTGGCCACTCGGTCCACCAGACTCTGTATTTCCAAGTCCGACGGTCCGATGCCGTCCACAGGGCTAATTACGCCGCCCAGCACATGATAAAGTCCCCGATACAGCGTAGTGGCCTCAACAGCCATGACGTCTTGTATGTTCTCAACCACACAGATCGTACCAGCGTCCCTTGACGGATTAGAACAAATCTGACATACGTCAAGATCCGATATGTTGTGGCACACCTTGCAATAATGAACGTTGTGCCGCAAGCGGCTGACAGCCTCACAGAACCCGTCCACCGCGCCCACATCAAGGCGCAAGGTGTGCAGCACAAGGCGCAAGGCAGTCTTGCGTCCTATCCCTGGCAATTTGGAAAACTCGTCCACAGCCCTCTCAAACAGTTCCGATGAATAATGCTGATCCATGTGTGTAACAACTCATGCGGAATAAATCCGACTGCAAAGGTAGTCATTTTTTATCAAAGAGTAGCAATAAACCACGAAAAAGACGCAGCCCCGACATTCCACACTTTGCGGACAAGCCGCATATCATGCACAAGACGACGGCCGCAACACACAAATATACATCTGTAAATCATTTTTTCATGAAAACATTTGGCAGTTTGCGATAAATTGTTGTACCTTTGCAGTGTATCATAAGTTTACATACGGAAACAAGGGATAACGCAGGAAAATTCAAATTGATTTAATAACATAAATAGAAGACAAGGAAATGAAAAGAACAGTAATTATCGGCTTGGCAATCGTGTCAGCTATTGCATTCGTGTCATGTAAGTCGAGTGAGAGCAGCTACAAGAAAGCATACGAAAAGGCGAAAGCCCAGGAACAATCGCAACAACAAGTGGCAGAGCCCGTTGAGGTTACCCCGGTAGTAACACCTGTACAGACTGTCACACCAGTAGTAACCGAAACAGAAGACAATTCCGACGTACGCAAGGAAACTATAACATCGGTAAGCGGAGGTTCGCTCAGTCCATACAATGTAGTTTGCGGATCGTTCAAAAACATTGACAACGCGAACAACCTTTGCAGCACACTCCGAAACAAAGGCTACAGTGCAATTGTGGCACAGAATCCCGCAACTGGCATGTATCGCGTGATAGCACAGTCAACGTCATCAAAGTCCGAGGCCGTATCAACACGCAACAAGCTCCGCGCCACTTATCCTGACGCATGGTTGCTACTGACAGAATAATATAAGAGTAATATAAAGGTACAACACGGCAGCCAAGTTCCGCTGAATAATGTGTTCACTTGCGAAGGACTGTACGTGTCAAGAATTTTCAATCAGCTTAGTTTAAGCACATTTTAATTTCTTTTTGGTAAGTGAGAATAATGTAAGAATTTATCTCCCGACGGTCACTGGTTGAGAAACTCGTGACCGTCAACTTATATATGCCGACGCTGTTGACAACCACAAAATCAAAAAGGGGCGAAACCAGCCCCTCAAACGGCACTTAAACTATAATTAAAGTGAAAGACTTGCTTTTTTGCGCTTTTTTTTCTATATCTTTGCATGTTGAAAAGTAAAACATACATAGATGAAAGCAAATAAAGTATTGTTCATCACTTCAGGAATGACACCCTTCATTTCCGAAACCACACAATCAAAAAAAGGACTCCTCATGCCGGAGGCTATACAGTCGCTCGGACACGAAATAAGGACCTTCTCTCCTGATTGGGGAACAATCAACGAACGGAGAAACCAACTGCATGAGGTTATACGGCTGTCGGGAATGAATATCATCATCAACGACACCGATCACCCGCTGATCATCAAAGTGGCATCCATACAAGCCACCCGCATGCAGATATATTTCATCGACAATGATGAGTTCTTCAACAGAAAGGGATTGGCGGCAGGATCAGACGGCACAGAGTATACCGACAACGGAGAACGCGCCATATTCTACGCGCGCGGAGTCCTGGAAACAGTCAAAAAACTGCGATGGGTGCCAGATGTCATCCATTGCTATGGATGGACAGCCGCATTAGCCCCGCTCTACATAAAAAAGGCGTATGAAGACGAGCCGTCATTCTGCGACGCAAAGATAGTGTTTTCCGTTACTTCAAACGAAATAAGCACCAACATGGGATCTTCATTCCTTAACAGCATACCTTTTAAGAATATAACAGCAGACGACATCGCCGACGTTTGCCAGGGCAGCTGTACATACGACGAACTAATGAAGATCGCCATAAAATACTCTGACGGCATAATTGTCGACGACAGCCACGCGTCGAAAGACGTGGTTGAATACGCCAAGTCCATACACAAGCCCGTTCTGAATAATACGAAAGACTTCAAAGCGTATAGCGCGTTTTATGACAAGCTGATGGGCTGACGGACACACACGGACAAGGCCCGGCAACAAACCAATATAGCAAACAAACAACAACAAAGCATAATCCGACGAAATTCGTCTTTAAACAATGAGACCAAGGATCCTATACTCATTAGCCGTAGTCATCGCGGCTGCCATGGCGTTTGCGTCATGCGACGACGACACAGACACTTTGGGAAGCGACATGATGCCATACGAAGACTTGATCACGAAAGAAAGTACTTCATACGACGTTTATACGCAGTCATTCTCTGCCGGTGACTCCGTGTTGGCACGCTCCAGCATGTCATACCTCGGAAGGTTCACCGACCCCGAGACAGGCACAATCATCAAGTCCGACTTCCTCGCGCAATTCCACTGCATCGAAGACTTCAGCTTCCCTGATTCAATTATCAACGACAGCATCATTTCGACACAAATACGCCTGTTTGTCAATAAGTTCATAGGCGACTCCCTCGCCACATTCAAAATCAGCGTTTACCCACTGACCCGCATCATGGACCCAGACGCCGACTACTACACGAATATCGACGCGTCGAAATACTACGACCCCTCAGAGGAACCGCTGACGGTGAAGTGGTACACATTGTCCGACCGCACGATCGACGAGGACGAGCGCAACAGTTCCAGCTACAGCAACAAAATAGTGATACCTCTGCCAAACGAGGTCGGCAAGGAAATCTACGAAGCATGGAAGACCCATCCCGAATACTTCAAGGACTCGGAGAGCTGGATCAACAGCGGACTCCCCGGCAGCAAGGGATTCTATTTCAAGCTTGAAAGCGGCGACGGAGCATTAGCATACATAAACATCGCACAATTCAACATCAACTACCGCTACCACGACTCGACCTACGACGCAGACACCACCGGCATGTGCCAGTTCGCGGCAACTGAGGAAGTCATTCAGGCTACACATTTCGAGAACTCCAACTTGGACAAATTATTGGACGACACCGACGCAACCTATCTGAAAAGTCCTGCCGGCATATTCACACTTGCCACTCTCCCGGCATCCGAACTTAATTACAACGACACGATAAATCAAGCCAAGCTGGTTCTGACCCGGTACAACGACAAGGTGGCGGGCGGCTTCAAGCTCGACATTCCGGAATACATCCTCCTCGTGCGCCTTGACGACTACAACAACGGATTCTTCGAGCAATACAAGGTCGCGGACTCCCGCGAATCCTACTTGGCGTCATTCAACAGCAGCACCAACACCTACACGTTCAGCAACATATCCCAACTAATGAACATCATGAACGAGGAAGTGCGCAACGGCACGGCGACGGAAAACTACAATAAAGTCCTGTTTATCCCAGTAGAACCTACATTCGAGACAAGCACGTCATCCACCTCACAAACGCTTGTCAAGCTCTGTCACAGCTTCTCCATGTCAAGTGCGAAAATCATAGGCGGATCCACACCAATCAAGCTTGAGGTAGTCTACAGTAAATTCAAATAACCACACGACCCGGGCGGGTCGAGTTTCGCAAGCCCCCAACAATAATTGTACGGCAAAACATCGTACAAATCGAATACAGTCAAAAAAATCCCTTGGTCCATTTGGGGCTAAGGGATTAATTTTCATTGGGTGAAGTAAACCGTCAGAGTCCGAGTTTGCCTTTCACATCGCTGGCAGCCTTGTCAATCGCGTCCGAAGCCTTCTTCTTCTGTGCGTCAACGGCTTCCTGCGTCTTTGTCTTGCCTTCCTCAACGACTTCATTTACTTTTTGAGTAGCGGCCTCTTTTGTCTCGCTTACCACTTCCTCACCAACCTCCTTGGCTGTTTGGCTGACATTCGAAGGAATAGCCGTTACCTGTTCAACCAACTCAGTGACAGTCTTAGTGGCAGACTCTGACACTCCAGAACCCAAACTGTTGATAGTCTCTTGGTTTTCCTTGACAAAGTCATTCAACTTGTCAATGTACTTTTGGGCGGTCGCCGCGTCGCCCGCCTTAATCAAGGCTTGAATTTTGGCTTTGTAAGCCGCAATTGAAGACAACACCGCATCGGCCTGGCCGGAAGCCACGCCTTCTTCGATTTCGCCTTCGATGTCTTCCAAATCTTGATTTACCTTTGCTGCTTCAGGAACCTCCTCTGCTTCAACCGTTACAGAGTCGGCGTCACTTGAACTTGAATTACCACCGCTGCATGATACGAGAGTCATCCCGCACACAGCCATTACCATAACAAATAATTTCTTCATAACATCTTAAGTTTTTTGACATTAATATATACTTTAACTGAGTTGCAAAGATAGCGTTTATCTCAATACGAAGGTTGGAAAAAACACTATTTTTTATTTTCTTTCCCTATCGACTATGCGGACACGGCAGAGAGTTGCCAAACTTGATATAGAATATAACACCTTGGCATGTTCCCTTCACGGGCCATGGTACTCCCTGTATAGAGCAAGCCCGCAGTGAGTCCGCCGGACACGACACGCACATCGGATATTGCCGAACGTCCTCCATATAAGACAAAATATGTGCACGAAGTATTGCCTTTTGGCGACATGCGTGGTCGAACGATTGCCGAGAAAGATGATTATGCCTGTAAATCAGCACGTTCTGTGATTGGGCAAATGAATGGTCATTGAACGGGCATTCACTCACCCTGTGCTTGGGCAAACACGGGGTATATGGATGGGCAAACACAGGTCATACGTTTGGGCAAACATAGAATTTACGTCGTATTCTGAACGGATGTTGAACGAAACAGAACGAATATTGAACAGATACTGAACAGGATTGAACGGATTTGGAAATTCAGGAATAGCACTGCAGGAATCTAACCGCCGACAAGTCCTCTGCCATGATTCGCGGGGATAAAAGAGATTATTTGATATAACATCAAATTTATATTTTGAAAACGCTTACGAACAAAATAAAATCATTACCTTTGCACAGTATTAATTGAAACCGACCATGCAGGAACACCTCAAGGCCATATTCAACAGAAATGATACAAACAGATTAAGTTATATAAAATAAACATCAAGCTATGCACAAAGTTATTCCATTTCTGATTTGCCTCTCAGCATTCACTGTCGCTAACGCACAGGACAGACATTGGGAACACAACGTTTACATTGACTTCGGTGGAGCAAAGAGTGTTACCGATGGTGACGACCCGTATGCCCTTCACTTAGGCTACGGACTGAACTACTACATTGACAGTCATTGGTCGGTAATGCCAGGCGTCGCATACCGCGCTAAATTCGATACAGGTGATACTGATGACGGGGCAATCGATTATGACTGCTCTTACATAGACATTCCCATCGTGGCACAATACCATTTGAACCTCTTCAAGCGAAGCGGCATTGTATTCGAATTTGGTCCTGTTTTCTCGTTCCGCACTTCTGGAAATGAGTATTACATAGATGCTGACCCTTCTGCCCCCTTGCAAGGTAAACAAATATACAAGAACTTTGACTTCGGACTTCAGCCGGCCGTTTACTATCAAGCAAGCAGACACTGGCGTTTAGGCGTAAAGGGGCATATCGGATTAATAAACATCTGTAAGCAATATCCAGGCGTATCCGACAGTTTCCACTACGACGACTTCACTGCCTCCATTGGATTCTGCTTTTAAACAAAGTAGCATTCAAGTCGGAAACAACAGCTGACACGTTACTACGATATCCGGCTACCTGTCGACAACGACATCAAGTTCGGCCAACGACGCGCTTCTGCCATCCGTCTTGACCAAGCGTATATACCGGCATAGAACCTTTGGGAAGTCAACAACCGTACAATATGGTAGCCAATCTCCACTCGATATTGGTTGCCATGTTTTTCCATCCCCGCTAACCAAAAACTGATATTTGCGTATAAGCCCTCCTACAGGTCCGTCCATACGAGGGGTGGCAAGAAAGCCGTGAATGTACTGCTTCTTTCCCATGTCAACTGTGATCTCATGCGGCAAGTTCAAATGGTTCGTGTCATACGAAGTATGCCATATTGTTTGGATGTCACCATCAACGGCATTGCTGCCAGGCATGCTCACCGCACCACTTTCTTGACTGCTACAGCCTATGACCTTCCATGCCTTCTTGTCGGCGAATACATGCCTGGTCGGAGTCGCACGCCATTCTCCCGTGGTGAAGTTTATATCAAAACGTTCATAGTAGTTGAAATGGCAAATGGTGTCATCAAACGAGATCGGGAATATGATAATCTTGCTCTCGGGTAATTGCGGATCCTGCCAACGGTCACCTACATATAGATACGTGGTTTGCTTTGTCCCCTTTATCTCTATTATAGCCGCCGCCTGTGTGTCGTACGCAATAGAATTGCCCACATTGGCAAGAGGAGTCCATCCTGATTTCAAATTATCTGTATACGACATCTTGCACTGGTTGGGATCCCAACCCGAACACGCGCTGTTGAACATAAAGTAACGCTTGCCGACTTTCACGATGGCGGGAGCCTCCCGCCTTTGGTCAGGGAAGAGTCTGACATGATTTACCGCGTTATGATATTCAGCGTCGAGACGGAAAAGCCCCAAGTGGTGGTTTTCCTCCGTAGTAGAGATGAAGTATGCCGTACCGTCAGTGTCTTGGAATACATTGCAGTCACGACTTTTCACACCCAAGGGACGACCGCTCCAAACATATTCGTACGAGCCATTCACAGAATCGCACTCAAAACAAGCGGCCTCCGACGCTCCATAATTGCCAGATTCATAGTGACACCACACTACATACTTGCCAGTCCTTTCATTATACAGGAGCTTTGGCCGCTCAATCATTCGTGTACGGCCAAGCTCCTCTACAGTCACACCATTCTGTATTATTTTCCGCTCAAACTTCCAATGTACAAGGTCGGCGGATGAATACAAGTTCACATCAGGATTCCAGCTGTTGGAGCGGTCCTCACCACACATATACCATCTGTCACGAACCTTCACGAAGCCTGGCGCATGAGCTTGTACCGTCCGTCCTTGGTCATCGGTCCATACTCGTCCGTTTTGTATGGTCACCCAACCTGATTGGCATTCATCTGTTTCGTATGGTCCTTCAGCCCATGCCTTGGCCACCATCGCGGTCCCAAGCAATGCACACAGTAGAAAACGTTGTCTCATCAGGGGCGATTACTATTCCATTGTGAACGTCTTCGTACCCAACAAGACACCATTATAGTAGTACTCAAACCGGTAAGTGCCGCTCGCCCAATTGCCGGCTTTGTCATATCCCCAGCCAATCAGGTCATACGTGTGAACTCCTTCTTCCATCGTGACGGTATCCTTCGTACTATAGCCCGACGGAGAATTGGTTCCGGTAGATAACGAACCCGACGGGGTGTAAAGCTTGAAGTAAATCTCGTAGGTACCCGCGGTCTTCACGTTCACAGTAATCCTTGACTTGATATATTTACCCTGGCTTGCGTAGATAGTGCTTCCGTAGCCGGATATTATCGAACCGCCGCTTTCAGTGTTCGCCACTTCGGCCGACAAAATTGAGAACGGAGCCGACGAGGCCTCGTTGAGACTGCTATAGTAGTTGTTTACCGACGTGTACGCGTCGTCCAACGCCTTTATGTTCTTATAGAATGTATACTTGAACTCCTCAGCCGAGTGACAGTACATCTCTACTACGAGCGTGATGGTATTGTCACTCATGTATGTCTTCACGCTTGGCAGGTTCATGTTCGCCATGTTGCACGCCCTGACCACCAGGTTCTCGTTGGCGTCAGTGCAATTCAATCCGCTACGGAAGAACGACACGAACAGCGGGGAGTCGTCAGCGACGTTAATCCAGTAGAGATTGCCTTCTTTTTTGAACGTCAAGGAGTTGTCGTCATCAATGTATGGTGCGAACCCCTCTTCTTTCAAGAACTCCATAATTGACGAACGGAAAGCTTTCTGCTCAGGGGTGTAATCGTCAGCGTAAGACGGCGCAAAGAACAACGCCGTCAAAAACAATATCGAAAATATTCTCTTTTTCATACTATCCTATTTATTGATTATAAAGCACGCGGTCTGCCTTGTCTGTGATTTTTACACGCACCGCGACACCGGAAGGCAACTGGAACGCCGACTTCAAGTTGGTTCTCAACTGGCTTCCGAGCTCTTTCACCGAACTTTCCATTTCATCCGTCATGTTGTACTTGGAGACCTCTGTCAGCTTTACTACTATCACGACACTATTACTGCCGGCGACGGACATTGACTGCACGTATACCCCGTCAGTCACTTTCATCGGGCATTCGCCATTAGCCTCCCTGATAGAGCTTTTCCAGTCTGATGACGAGCCAGAACTTCCTGACGAGCTGTTTCCGCTTGTACCTCCGGCGATCTGCATTTCGTTCCACGACATCGTCGAGAAGTTGTATGTCTGCGAGGCAAGCAACGATCCGTTGGCACGATAGAACTTGCGCGAAGTGTACTGCCCGTTGTCATTATACGTCAGTGTGACCTTGTGGAAGCCGGCATCGCAATCTGTAGGCTTTCCCGCCTCATTGTAGTAAGAATACGATGTCACTTGTCCGCTCAAGTTATACGCGGCTTTTTCAAGGTGTATTCCATTCACAGACATCGGCTTGCCGTCAGTGCCGAAATAAGCCTCCTCAGTTTCGTTTCCGTTATCATCATATCTGTACTTGATCTTGTGGCAGCCGTTCGAGCCCGTCATAGGCTTGCCGTCAGTGCCGAAGTAGGCTTCCTCTGTCTTCTGGCCTCCATCATTGTACTTATACGTCACCTTGTGATAACCATCAGGGCCTATCATCGCCTTGTCGTCAGCATTGAAGAAAGACGTGGATACGAGCTGCGACTTGTCGTCGTACGCCGCCCGGCGTATCGCCCATCCTGTATTAGGATTGATTATATAGTGTCCCTTGCCGTCCTGTGCCGCAATGAAGGTCATGTTGCCATTGTTGTCGTACTTGCATATTCCGACTGGCACCATCACACTCGGATCAGTCGGCTTGCCGTCAACCCCGAAGAAACTTTGCTTGATGATGTTGCCAAACACGTCGTACTCGTATTTGGAGCTGCTCCATCCCTCGCTGCAAACACACGGTTGCCCGTCGGGTCCGAAATACGACGCCTTTATGCGGTTGCCCTTGTCATCGAACACATTCTTCATGATGGCGAAACTATTGCTTCCCGACGCCATGGTCAACTGTCCGTCCGTACCATAGTTGCGCTGCTCTACCATCTGGTTGCGGCTGTTAAACACGTATTCGTAGCGATGTACGCCAAATTTGTTTGAAGCCGGCACGCCCGGGGCTTCGTACAAAGTACGCTCTACACAGTTATTGAACTGATCGTACTTGTACTTCGAAATCAAATTGCCAGCCGCCAAGCCGCCATTTATGCCCACCGGCTTCTCCTCAAGTATGTTGCCGCGCTTATCACGCACATAATCCCTTCCTGCGATTCCACCCACAAGAGTAAGTTCGTCGTTTGGCGTCAAGTATCTAAGCGACACGACGTTTCCATTGTCATCGTAAGTGAATTTTATTTTGGCGTAGCGTTCCAACGTGGATGTCACGGTATTTCCCTTCACGCCGAAATACCTCTGTTCCATAAGGTTTCCCTTGTCGTCATACTTGCTTTCAAATCCGGCTACCGACCTGTTATCGAGCCTCGGCGTTTTTCCGTCGGCCTCAAAGTACGACACTTTTGTAGTGTTGCCACGCTTGTCATATTCGAATGTTATGCAAACCCTGCCATCATTGTCTGGCGCAGGCTTCATGTTCTTGCCCAAGTTGACATATTGCGCCTCAAGGTTCAACTCGTTGTATTGTATCGTGAACCCGGCTTTCCCGTCAACCAATATCGGTTTCTTGTCAGTCCCATAGTAAACCAGTTTCACGAGATTGCCTATTGAGTCGAATTCCTGCCGTACTCCGGCGTAACCGTCACTGGTCTCGCACAGCTTTTCATTTATGTTTTTGAACCACATCTCCACTTGGTTGCCATGTTCGTCGTTCACAAACTCTCTGAACACGTTACCGTCATTCGACGCTACCGGATTGCCGGAAGGGTCACACAGGGTTTCCTTAGTTTCATATCCATTCTCATCGTATTCATACTTGATTATGGCAAAACCGGCACCCTTGACGAACATCGGATTATGGTCAGTCCCCAAATAATCCTCCTCTACTATTTGTCCGTCATCGTTATACACATAGTGTGCTCCCGCCACATTGTTCTTCTTTGGAATCATCGGCTTTCCCTCACCATCAAGATGGTAAGCGTTGACCACATTTCCATAATCGTCGTATTCCTGTGAATATATGGCGAGACCGTCGGTGTCATCATACGCGGGCTTGCCGTCCGTAGTCAGGTAAGTGGCCTCAATCCAGTTGTCGTCCTCATCGTACTTGAATTTCTTGATGCCAAGTCCCCACTTTGTCGGCTGCGGCTTTCCGTCGATGCCAATGTAATGGATTTCAAGAGGCCGTCCTTTCTCGTCGCGCACGTACGTCCTGCCATATATGCCGTTCTCATCGCCTACAGGGGAGTTGTCGATGCTGTAGTATTTCTCAGATGTCACAAAACCGTCATCGTCGTATTCTATCCACCAACGTGAAATATGTCCGTGGTCATTGTTATAATTGTCCTCCAACAGTCGGCCATATCCAACAGTCGAACCCGACAACACACGTTCCGTGTTGTGTTCATCGTCATATTGGAACACCATGACATTGAGTTTGTCGTTGTAGCTCTTCACGTACAGCACCTTTCCGCTCCGGTCCATCACCTTGACGCGGCTTACATTGCCATTCTCAGTGTAAGTGAACTCCTGGTCAATCGGACGTTCATTGCGTTCACTCTCATTATCCTCAATCAAGTGGTCCTTGCTGTTCACGTGCGAGACGCGCAACAAGCGGCGTTTCTGATAAGTAAACTTATACGACCGCCGTGAGTGCCCATGCTCGCTTGAACTTAGTTCGCCTATACCCTGCGGAACACCCCATTGCTCAACATAGTCCTTGTAATAATATGTCTTTACCCTGTTGTAATCCCATATATATCCAGCTACGCCAACCACTACCAGCACGGCGGCAATCGAAGCCACCTTCGCCCACAGAGGCATCTTGGTCGGGTATACGGCCTTGTGAAGGGCCCTCTTGAATTCCTCGCATGTTTGGAAACGGTCCTCCGGCTTCTTGGCAGTCGCCTTGTCTACAATCTTCTGGATCTTTTCCGGAACATACTTGTAATATGAAGCCATACGCGGCAGCGGCTCTTCGACCACCTTCTGGTTGATTTGCTGTTCTGTAAGCGTCGTGGTGTCATAAGGCGCGTTGCCCGTAAGCATCTGGTGAAGCAGCACTCCAAGCGAGTATATGTCTGAACGCGCGTCGAGCTTCTCGCCCTTGATTTGTTCCGGACTCATGTATGACGGGGTGCCCATGACCATCTTCGACTCACCATCTTGTTCATTGACAATCTGTGCGATTCCAAAATCCAGGATTTTTATCTTCGGCTCCTTGTCGAGCGTTATGACGATGTTCGAAGGTTTTATGTCACAGTGGATTATAGGGTCGGGTACAAGTTTTCCATCCTCGTCTTTGGTTTTATGGTTGTGTGCCGCCGCTATTCCGTCGAGTATCGGTTCAAACAGTGGACAGATACGGTCGGTGACCACCAGACCGTTTATCTCACGAATGAATTTCTCGATGCTCACGCCCTCGGCGAACTCCATTATGAGGTATACTGAGCCTTTCTCGTCCTTATGGAAGTTGATAAGTCGCACGATGTTCGGATGGTTCAGCGACGCAAGCCGGTGAGCCTCTTCCTCAAGCCTCTTGCGAGTGAAATCGTTGAGCATGTCATGGTTGATGACCTTTATGGCGACCTTCTGCTCCTGGATGAACTTGTTCACACCCATGTACACAGTTCCCATTCCGCCCTGACCGATTATGCCAGTTATACGGTAGTTAAGAATTTCTTTCCCTATCATAAGTAATGTCCGTTATCAGTTATCTAATTATTGCAAGTTTCTTAATTAATAATATGACGCCACCGCAGCGCAATAGCCAAGCAGGTTGAGAGCGAATCCTACGCCAAAGCCAATCCACGCAAGGGTTGCGGCTTGCGACGCGCGTCGGGGAGTCTGGTCTTTCCAGACGAAATACAATATCCAGCCCGCTATTGGAATGAAGAACGACAATATTCCCCAGCCGGCTCCTATGCTCTCGCCCTGCGGCTGGGCAGGCTGATAGCCGGCATGGGTCGCGTTCTCGTATGGACGGCTGCCTTGCAACGGCAGTTGGTTGTACACCTGCGTCCATGGGAGAGGCACTTTTCCCGCCAGCATGATTTCTGTGCCGGGAGAGACAGTGATCCTCCCTCCGTTTATGAATTGGCCTGCCACCACAGAGCCATACTTGCTTACATCCTCATATACGTATTGTCCGCCCACGATACTCATACGGGCATGCACACGGCTTACGCTGTCGTTTGGAATAATTATGTCGCACTGACTACTGCGACCTATTGTTAATGTGTTCATTTGTTAGTCATTTAGTATTCATTTAGTATTATTATAAAGATTGTCATCAGAATATTAAACACGAATTGCACGGCGAAGCCAATCCACGCCCACTTGGCGGAACTGGAGGCCTTGTGGGGATATTCTTGTTTCCACACCGCCCACAGAATCCAGCCCAACAGCGGCACGATGAAGCATATTACCGCCATGCCGGTGTCAAGCTTGTCGTTCGGATTCGTCGGTACGGGCGGAACATTATTATAATTCTGTCCGGAGGACGGATATTGCTGTCCGGAAGGCTGTGGCACATGCTGAGCCGCCCCGCTTTGCCAACCCCGCTGTTTCAATTCACGAATCACCCTGTTCCAGTCCAACTCGCATTCAGCCCTTCCTGAAAGCAATACTTGCGGAAGCTGCGCGGTTGATGTATAGTCAATCGTCTCCGTCTGATGATGGATGCGCCTGCCGTTAAGTCCCGTGCCGTTGTTGCTGATGTCCTCTATCTCGATTTGGTACGACGTTCCGCCTCCGGTGTTTAATGTCTCAAGCCCCCTTATCACCAAATGGTGCCTGCTGACATAATCATTATTGATAGAGATGTTGTTGTCAGCGGCCCTGCCTACAGTCACTGTCGGAATCGATATGGAATGAGTAGGACCAGCGGACTGTCCGTCAACCAGCGCGCGCCAGAACTCGTCCGCCGTCTGAAACCGTCTCGTCATATTCTTGTCGGTTGCCTTCTTGAAAACGTCGTCCCACATTGAAGAGATTCCAGGTCTGATACTTGACGGCAGCGGCAGTTGTGAATTCAGGATCGCATTGATTGTTTCGTAACTGTTATTCTGATTAGGGATGGCGGGCTTTCCTGTTAGCATATAGAACATCACACACCCGAGCGAATAGATATCTGTACGGCTGTCAATATTCAATCCCGCCGCCTGTTCTGGACTCATGTAGCCGTCGGTACCGATAATGCGTCCAACAGTCCTGCCTGTAGCGCCGACTTTCGAGTCCTTGGCTATTCCGAAGTCGATTATGCAGATGTCATCGTTCCCATTGCGTATCATTATATTGGAAGGCTTGATGTCACGATGTATACAACGATTATTGTGTATGTACTGAACTGCATCCAGTATTTTTCCCATCATGTTCCTCACGGCATTCTCGCTCATCGGACCATTCTCGCGGACGTACTGCTCTATGGTCTTTCCATTGACGAACTCCATCGGAAGGTACAGGTTTCCCGCGCTGTCGCTGAACGGGTCGCCGACAATATGCACGACCGACGGGTTGTTCATCCTGCGGAGCGTATCAACCTCGCTATAGAACAAGTCACGATATTCAGGGATGCACGTAACCTGGTTGCTCATCATCTTTATAGCCACCACGTTTCCGTTTTGGTCGTGTCCCCTGTAGACACAACCCATGCCGCCCCTTCCTATTATATCGTTGTTGCTAAATTGGTATGGCATATTTAGTCAGCTTATTTTTTCTTCTTTATGATGACCTTGATTGTTACGTTTTGCTTGGTCGGGATCTTGATAACAGCATCTTTAGGCAAAGGGTTTTGATTAGTGTTCTTTATAGTCAAGACACAAGTGGCACCATCATTCTTTATCTTATACCATCCACAGTCTTTTTCCGCATTTGATTCGGTGTCAAAGCTATACTGCTCGAAATACGCATCATTATCTGTCGGAGTTCCTTTCTTTGCATGCAAGGTGAGAACTTTGTTCTGCTCGTTTGCTCCGATCTTGAATGTAACGCCATCCTCTGACTTTGCCGTGTTGGCATCTACGGAGTCCTTGCCTTCCGATGGTCCTGCATCCTTCACCTTACCGACACCTTCTCCCAACTTTGTCAAATCTGCCTTAGCCTCTTTTTTCCTTTCCGTCTTATCCTGAGGAATACCGCCTTGCTGAGCGGAACCTTCAGCGTCAGTTGGAAGTATGTTGGTTACCGGCACTACAATGACATATTGGGACTTACCGTCAATACTCGAAAGAGTTATGCCAATCTCGGCCTCTTCGCCTATCATATCCTTGAACACCAAACTGCTTTTAAGAGAGTCAGTCTCATTGTTTCTCAAATCGACTAAATCGTCTGGAAGCACCTTCATGTTTTTGAGTGTGAATCCTGGGAGCGACAACTTCTTGTTCGGTTTTGAATGAATGTTGATTATCACCCCTAAGCCTTCCGTCTCTTCAAATTCAACAGCCGCTTTCCCTTTCTCGTATTTAATGGATACGGAATCCTTCTTCAAGTCTATTACGGAGTCTGATGTCTGGATTATCTGGTTCATTTCCTCGGAACGGACAAACTGTTCTTTCGTCTTGTCCTCTCCCTTGTTGGTGAGCAGCAGCACGATTCCCGCTATCACTATGATTCCGGCAACGATTCCAACCGCGGTCCAAATTTTCTTCTTTGGAGTGCTTGTCTCGGCTTTTGCGCCAGGAGTTACAGAGAACTCCACGATCTGGCACGTTATGTTGTCCAAACCGCCGTTTTGCTTTGCCCGCTCCACCAGTTCGGCGACTCTTTCTTGTTGCGACAGCTCGCTCTGCTTGCTTACAGTCTTGCAAATGTCCCTGTCGGGCACCATGCCGCTCAAGCCGTCCGAACACAAGAGGAAGCAGTCTCCCGCCTCTGGGTTGATGGCGTCCGGGAGAACCGTGGCGGGTTGCATCTCGCGCAATCCCAAGGCATTGGTTATCTCGTTCTTGCGAGGGTGGTGCTCTGCCTGTTCTTTTGTTATCTGGCCTGCGTCGACAAGCATTTGCACATAGCTTTGGTCAACGGTCAACTGCCGAATCGTGTGGTTGCGTATCAAGTATATACGGCTGTCGCCTACTGAGCCGATGTACACCTTTCCATTACGCACAATCAGCATGACGCACGTCGAACCCATGCCGGTCAGTTCCGGCTGCTGCGCCGTCCTGTTAAGGATGACCCTGTTGGCATAATCAATCGCTTGCACAATCAGTTCTCCCGGGGTGCTTCCCACATGTTCCTGCATCATGAACCGCTTGATTGCGTCTACCGCCACGTGTGAGGCTACTTGTCCGCCGACATGCCCGCCCATACCGTCGCAGACAACTGCGACCAGTCCGTTTGGACTCTCGAAATGTGCCAGCCAGTCCTCATTCGCAGGACGCTTGCATCCTCTGTCGGTCAGTTCGGCGACATGGCAATAATCGAATATTTCACTCATAACTTCTTCATTGTAAGGGTGTATGATTAGAATTCAGGTATCGCGAGGAACAACAGCTTTGTGCTTCCAAGGACGATAACATCGTTTGTCTTCAAGTCTATCGACTCGTCCATGACGTAAACGGTTCCATTAACGTATGTGCCGTTTGACGACCCCTGGTCTTTCGCCTTGAACGCGCCTTTCGCCTCGACATATTGTATTAGCAGGTGCTTGCCCGACATGTGCGAATCGTTAGGGAACGATATATCACAAGTGCGGTCCCTGCCGATAAGGGTTCTGCCCTCATACACCTTGTACACTTCTCCGGCGGGATTGCTGCTGTACGACACAAGCACGCCAACCACACGGCGGCCGCCATCGGGGTTGGAAGCATCGGAACCGCCGACCGTACGTATCACTGTGTGTCCTCCGTCATAATCTTGCATCGCCTGTGTCGGGTCATTGCCTCCGGCGTTCCAGTCGCTTGTAGCCTTTGTCTCGCCACCGCCTTCCCATGCGCTTGTAGCCTTCGTCTCGCCACCGCCTAAATCATCAGCGTACTGTGTGCGGGCGCTGTTAGGACTTGGGCAGAAAGGACAGTTATCACCATAAATAGAAGAGTCATATTGATGACCGTTAGGACATTTTTTTGTAGCCATAATCGTAATTGTTTTTATTGTTTGTACTTTATTATAGAGTCACTTACTTTAATAAATCTATTATATACTTGGCTTTGATCGCCATATTGAAGCCTTGGGCTCCGGTCAAGCCGGTCATGCCGGCATGGTGGATGCCTATCAGTTGTCCTCTGTCGTTGAACACAGGCGACCCGCTCGCGCCGCTTGCGGTCTCAATGTCGTGTCCGAACTCAAAGTCGCCACGATTCTGTGTGATCGCGCCGCCATGCACTTGGTTTTTAAGTTCCTGGTTGCTGTTCAGGGCGATCATGTCGCCGTAAGGGAATCCGATGGCATACACGGGCTTGCCCTCTTTGATCGACGACTCCGCCAAATCGGCGTTGTTCACATCCACGATGTTCTTGACGGCCGCAGGCAGCGTCCTCGACTCTGTCTGTACAATAGCCACATCCTTGTTGATGTCGTCATAGACCTTGATCTCATCGCATTTCACCGCGTTGCCTTCGGAAATAGGCAGGCCGTTCGGAATAATATAGATTGCGTCCATGACGCCCTGCACCTCCACCTTGCTTCTGCTCAGCATAGGATTCTGCGTCGCCAGAATTGCCACAATCTTATTAACGGCCGTCTCAATCGCCTCTCCGTTGTTGTCGTACATCCAAGGGCGCACGACGTGCAAGTTGGTCGCGAGCTTTCCGTCTTTCGACACAAAGAACGCCGTACCCTGTATGGAAGTCGGACCAGGAGCCAATGAACCTTGCGCGTTGACATGCACCTCTTCGCTCGGCTCGATTTTCAGTATGGAGCATATATCGGATGTGACATCCTCGTCGTCCAAAAGGATTTTGTAGCCATATTGGGACGTTATCCAGCACACCGCAGTATTGTAGGTGTCGTAAATGCGCTCACGGTCCCACGAACGATGGCTGAACCAATACACGCCGCCAATGCCGAGGCACACGACTACGATTACCGCCGCCACTATTGACACAATGGTTTTCGTGTTGTTCGTTGTTCCGCCTCCACGAACAGGGACCGCCACTTGCGGGAATACGCTCTCCCAGTCGAGCGGGTAATTGCGGGTGATGGTCACCTTGTCTCCCCTGTTGAGTACACGGCTCATAATGCGCTCGCCATTGACAAACGTACCATTGCGCGAGCCGCAGTCTTCTATATAGATGGAGCCGTCGGGCCGTTTCTTCAGTATCGCGTGCCGTGCCGACACGTCGTCGTACGGCAGCCTTATCTGACATGCGTCGCTCCTTCCTATAAGCCGGCTGTTTGGGTCGAGCGCCCTTACGGGCTCTCTATGGCGCGCCTTGCTTAGGATTGTGGAGAGATTCGTCGTTTCCGAGCCAAACCGCAATTGATGTGTAAGGTCGACGGGTGTGTCTTTGTTGATTCGAATTCCGTTTACATAAGTTCCGTTGGTTGAACCCAAATCACGTAGTGTGGCATGCTGATTGTCGTCTGCCACTGTCAGCATCGCATGACTTCGTGACACAGTAGGGTTATTAATCACGAAATCATTGTCCGATGACTTTCCGATCTTGATGATCTTAGGCATAGTCTATTTCTTTTCGTGGATGGAGACGTCCATCCGTGGTTGCTCTGTGGTCTCTGACAGAGGAGAATTAGTTTATTGGCATACACATGAGTAAAGCGCGAGATCCGTACTTGTGCCTACGTAAGTAATAGTTTGTCGAAACATTATTGCCGGCACCATGCAGCCGCTTCTTTATGTGTACAGACTTATATGAGTTTAGTCGGTTGCAAAGATAATTATTTTTTTAGACTTATAAAAAGACTTCCAAAAAAAAATAATAAAATTAATAAGAATTTAATGGAGGACGACTTTTGATGAAAAAGCACTAATATGAAAGCGTTTCTTTTTGATTCCGTGCCGGCACTTATGTTGACATTTACACATCTCAACCTGTACGTTTGCTTACTCGTGTCCACAGGCAGCCGGATTACCCTCGTTGCCTGCTTGTGCCGACAACTTCACTTACTTAAGCCGATAACTTCACATACTGACGCAGACAATTTCGCCTGCTTGCGCCACATACTTGACGTAATTACTCAGGACGAGTGTAGCAGACGATTGACAAAAAAGGGCTTTTACAGGCGACGACCTCCTGAGGCGGAGGCTGAAAAAGGGCTTTTTACGGCAATAAGTTGACGGGGCGGCTGCAACAAGCCGCGTGTCGGGACGAAAGGGCGATGAAAGCTCCCCGCCGCGTCACACTCTCGCCACGTCCTTCACGTTCTGTATCTTCTTGAGGTCCTTTATTATGGTCTGCACTTCCTTGGTGTTGTGCACGTTAAGTGCCAGCCTGCATTTGAAGATGCCGTCCGAAGTCTCGATCTCAAGCTTGCGTATGTTCATTCCGAAGAGTTGCGAAATCACCTGCGTTATCTGGTTCAGCACTCCGATTTTGTCGAATCCGCTGAGCTCGATTGTAACCATGAAAAGCTTTTCGCCTTTCATGTCCCACTTGGCGGCAAACAGGCTGTTGCCTGAATTGGCTTTCAGGCGGACGGCTACTGGACACTGCAGCTTGTGTACGTGGCAGACTCCGTCGGGGTCGCGATAAACCATTATTGAGTCGCCCGGAATAGGGTTGCAACAGGTGTCGAGCTTGAATACCGTGTTGACGTTGTCGTCATTCAGTATGACGGGTTTCTTCTTGTCCAGCACCACGGTGTCCTTGGCTGGTTCAGAAGCCGCGTCGTCTGTCTGCTTCTTCCTGCCGAACGACAACAGCCGCTTCCACGATTTTGAGCCGTTCTTGTTCTTAATGCATGAGATGTCCTCCGAACCGAGCGTGAACTTCTTCTGGCCAATCGCAAGATACAAGTCTTCGTGCTTGGCCATCGAATGGAACTTGCACAGTTTGTCGAGATTGGGCGTGTCCTTTACTATATCGTTCTTGGTGAAAAACTCGTCGAGCATCCGCTCCCCGTCCTTTCGTTGAACGCGCTCCTCTTTGCGTATGGCGGCAAGGATCTTGGCGCGCGCCTTGGCGGTTGTCGCGATGTTCAGCCACTCACGGCTCACCATCGACTTGTTTGACGCCAGTATTTCCACTTGGTCACCGCTCTTAAGCTTGTATGTCATCGACACCAGCTTGTGGTTGACCTTGGCCCCCATGCAATGTGTTCCGACCACCGTGTGTATGGAGAAGGCGAAATCGAGAGCCGTCGCCCCCGCCGGCAATATGCGTATTTCGCCTTTCGGGGTGAACACGAATATCTCAGACGCATACAGGTCGAGTTTGATTGTGTCGAGCAAGTCAATGGCGTTCGGTTGCGGGTCGTCGAGAATGTCCTTGATAGTCATGAGCCACTTGTCAAGTTCCGACTCGCTTTCCTGCTCTGTCTTCTCCCCTTCCTTGTATTTCCAATGCGCGGCAAACCCACGTTCGGCTATTTCGTCCATCTTCTGACTTCTAATCTGCACCTCTATCCATTCGCCCTTGTTACTCATGAGGGTCACGTGGAGAGCCTGGTAGCCGTTCGCCTTCGGATGGCTCACCCAGTCGCGGAAACGGTCGGGATGGCTGGCATAGATTTGCGTAAGCGCGACGTATATATTAAAGCACTCGTTTTTCTCGTCGATGCCTTCGCGCGGCTCGAAGATGATGCGAACGGCCAGGATGTCGTACACCTCCTCAAAAGGCACAAGCTTCGTCTGAATCTTGTTCCAGATGGAATAAGGCGACTTTATGCGCGCCTTTATCTCATACTTGATGCCCATCTTGTCGAGTTGGGTGCGTATAGGCGCGGTAAACTCGTCGAACACGGTATTGCGCTCCTTCTCTGTAGCCTCCAGCTTCTTCACTATTGTTCTGTAATCCTCTGGATGCTCATATTGGAAGCTCAGGTTCTCAAGCTCAGTCTTGATGGCATTGAGTCCGAGACGGTTGGCTAGCGGGGCGTAAATGTACAGCGTCTCTCCCGAGATCTTGTACCGCTTGTTTGGCGGTTGCGAACCAAGCGTGCGCATGTTGTGAAGGCGGTCTGCCATCTTTACAAGGATGACGCGTATGTCCTCGTTCATCGTAAGCAGCAGCTTCTTAAAGTTCTCGGCTTGAGCCGAAGCCCTGTCACCGAATATTCCTCCGGATATCTTGGTCAGCCCGTCTACTATCTGGGCGATCTTAGGTCCGAACATGTTCTCTATGTCTTCAACAGTGTAGTCGGTATCCTCAACCACATCGTGAAGCAAGGCAGAGCAAATCGAAGTGGAACCGAGTCCTATCTCCGAACACACTATTTGCGCCACGGCGATAGGATGCATTATGTATGGCTCGCCCGAGAGCCGGCGGACTCCCTTGTGGGCATGACGGGCGAAATTGAAGGCCTTGGTGATGATTTCAACCTTCTTCCTGTGCTTGGTGGCAAGATAAGAATCAATAAGATGCTGGAACGCGTCGTCCACCATCTTCGCCTCCATCAATTCCTTATTCTGTTCATCTTCCATAATTCACAATTCTAAAAGTTTAAACTGCACCGGACGCCATACGACTGTGTGGCATACGGATTGTGCGTCGTGGACGCGACTGAATTGCTGTCGTGAATGATCGAGGGACGCACCTTCATCGACAGGTCGTGGCTGATGTCAAAACTCGACAACTCCGCGTCCACATAGGCGTCAATGATCGACAAAGCGTAGACACCTATCATGCAAAACATGCTGAGATCCCTATATCGTCTGTAATAGTTCTTCTTGCGCCTGAACAAGTCCTGGATACGCGACAAGTTGGAGTCGATGTTATAGCCCCTTGGTATAAACGACTCGTAGCTGCGCGTGTTCGGGTCGTCATCCATTATGTCTATATAAGCCTGTGAATAATCGCGGTACATCATATTGTTCCACGACAAAGCATAGACGCATCCCAAGAAGCCGCCATATATGAGCGGCAACTTCCAATACTTGCGGTTATATATCTGCCCGCCTCCCGGAAACACTATCGCAAGCCACAACGCCTTCTTCGGCTCCGGCACGAATTTCTCCTTGACCATCCGCAGGGCTTCGTCGGCGGACACATTGACCTGGAAAACAGGTGTGAGAGTGCCAGGCACTTCACCATTTACGATGTCACCGACCTCATCGTGGACCATGCGCGCCAATGAATCCAGCGCCACGAGGCTGTCACCTTCGTATGTGCCTGGAGCGATGACCAGCGTGTCGGTTGTCACCGGACGCTGGGCTTCCCTGCGGAGTTGCGCTTTCGGTTTCCTGGTCTGTACTGAATCCTGCGCCAACGCACAAGTGGAGAACAGCGACAACAGGAGGAACACGCAAAGCCCGCCGCGCCGGCAGCCGCCGCCAAACATCCAACACCTTATTATATATATATTTAAAAACATGGAACAATCTCGTTTGCCAGTTGCGAATAATATGTGTCTAATTCATCATCCTCGTAAATCATTGAATCGAACACCATTCCTTCAAAACACTTCCTAATATCACGAATGTTGACAGGAGTTGAGCGCAACTCTCTAAACACATGCGTTATCACAAAGCCCAGGACCTTCAGCCGGCTGTTCAGGCTCTTACATACGTCGCCCACAGTACGGAGCAACTCCGAGACCCCCTCATACGAGAAATAGTCGCATCGAACGGGTATGAGCGCTGCGTCGGAAGCCGCAAGCGCGTTCATCGTCAGCAAACCTAACGAAGAGGGTGCGTCAACCACAATATAATCATATTCCTGACGAATCATCGAAAGCGCCCGTGACAATATAAGCTCGCGCTCGGCATGGTTCATCGCCATAACCTCAACAGCCACGACATCCTTGCCCGAAGTCAGCAGGTCAAATGAGCCGTCTACATGAATCACGCTCCGCGCGATTGCTGTCTCACCTTTAAGGAAGCTCAACAGACATCTCCCGTGACCGTCCTTTATTCCAAATCTCGCCGGCGTATTCGACAGGGGGTCGAAATCAACTAAAAGTACTGAGTGGTTCATCCGTGAAAGTGCCTTGGCAAGATATACGGAAGATGTTGACTTGCCAACACCACCCTTCTGATTCACGATTGCTAATACATTACTCATACAGACGAACCAATTATCTTCAAAATGAATTGCAAATATAGTGCAATCCAAAGACAATACAAAATAAACCCGATTATTTTTAGTGTTGTGATACAGCCTGTATTTGTATTTTAGATGTTTATCGGCACTTTGTGTGAAATTGCCGGCTACTTTGTGCCTGTATAGCCGTCCGCTTTCAACAAGTCGATTATTTTTTCCCGCAGGGAGCCTTGTATGATTATTTCGCCTTCCTTGACACTTCCACCTACGCCACACTTCGTCTTCAAATATTTCCCGAGTCCTTTCAAGTCATCAGCCGTACCCACAAAGCCGCGGACAATTGTTACCACCTTGCCTCCTCTGCCATTCTTCTCAATGGCAATCCTAAGCTTCTGCTGGCTCTTGTCGAGTGTTTCGGGTTCTTCCCGCCCGTCTTTTGTGTAATCGAATTCCGGATTAGTTGAGAACACCACACCCAGCCGATCCTTCCAATCATTCCCTGCCATATTACAGTCTTGTGCGTAACCTTAATAATGAGTAACCTTAATAAAAAAAGAGACTGAAACCTCAATCTCTTAATCCTTACCTATGTGGGCGTTGACGGATTGCTTTCATTTCATTCCGGCTATCCTGCCGCTCCACTTGCGTGGGCGTTGACGGATTCGAACCGCCGACCCTCTGCTTGTAAGGCAGATGCTCTG
>CAZHZH010000028.1:7262-29550 GCA_964537205.1 uncultured Bacteroidaceae bacterium | reverse complement strand
TAATTGTGCCACAGGTTGTGGCACAACTGCAAAGTATTGATGATAAAGCTGATAGAATTTCTTGCTATAGTATATATTGCAAACAGAAAGACTCGTGGCAATTACAACAATTACTCTCATGAAAAAGACTCAAAATAACATTAAGGAGAAAGTAGCAAGGCACATAAAGGCAATTCGTGATGGCAAAGAAAAAACCTACTCTTTCAACTCTTTGGAGGAAGCAAAAAGGTGGTTTGATAAATGAACAACTATTGAAGAGTTGATTTCAAAAAGAGAAGCAGCATTTGCTTCGCCTGATGTTCACATGAGCATTTGACAAAGTTAACTACTAAATTATTCCGAAATCTTTCAGCTGCTTTCTACTTACAGTTGGACTCTCTTTCACTGTATCTATGATAAGTTTCATCATTGCAGAATCAGAGATCTCCCCTCTATAAGTATTCTTGTTGAACTTTGTCCTTTTGGCAATAATAATTTTAGAGCAATTCACGAATGAATCATGTTGTAGAAACGGACATTGCTTTACGGTTATAGGCAATTGATAGTCGGTCACTGTTGACGGTAAATTGTAATTTATTTTGGAATTTATCACCAGCCCTCCTATCACATTTCCTTTATTGTCGAATCCAAGAACAATGAAGAATTTATTGCGTGTAGTTTCACCATTCTTAGGTGTTATGCCATTGGTTGGGTCGAGATTTAGTAAATGAACGTCACCGATATTGATGCTTGATCGTACAAGTTCATTTGCAGTGTTTCCCAGTAAATCACCAATGGTTGTCATGACAGAGCCGCTTCTATCGCAAGATTGTCCTTTATATATTCTATCATATCGTCAGATGCATTTGCATCTTTAGCCATACCGACAATATCCATGACTTTGCGACCTTGCGACTGAAAGGCACGACTCCACTCTTCGCCATGTGATTTTGTACGTAAATCGCCATAAGGAAGATATGCGTTTTCAGAAATAGAGTTGTCCAATGCCTCAACTTCTGCCTTTGATAGATAGTCCAAATCTGCATTACGCTTTGCTTCCAGCATATAGTAGGCATCGTCAGTTCCCTTTGACACATTCGTCTCAAGCATATCCTGCAATTCTCTGTCGCAGTGAGCGTCATCTTTTATACAATTATACAAGATAGAGGGAACGGGACCATCGGGCAACGCACAGAACTCGTCAGAAACCATAGGAAATCCGTATTTTGCCAAATGCGCTATATTGGCAAAATATATAATCTTGAACACATGGTAATAGTCCAACCCCTTCGTCTTGTTCAAGATGTATAGAACAACTTCTGTCAGTTTTTGTTTGTCAAACTGTGTCATCTCAATTTACCTTTAGTTTGTAAAGATAATTCAAAATCGATAAATAATAATGTTTTGGTATCTATTTAACTGCTTTAACACCAACATTTAACATGCTGTTAACAATCAGACATACTATATGAACATTTGATAAAGCAGATACTGCTTTTATTTTTCATATAGAGACAAGATATTACATTCATTCTCTATCTTGTTTTCTAACAACCTTATACGTTCGCCTATTTTTTGTTCTTCTACACGAGGATTGACGAATGGGGTGTACCATAAGTCTCACTTTTGGGAACCCCTATTATCTCTGATTCTCTACAGTCTGTTTGTCACTGCAAACTCTAATGTATCCGTAAATCATAATGTTATTGTTTTTATAAAAATGAATATTGCTAATGCAGTAAGTCAGACGAACCGGGGCGGCCGCAACGTCCGTTGTTGGAATGCCGTATGATTTATCCCTGTAAACCAACACGTTCTGTGGATGGGCGAACGTATGGTCATTGAACGGGCATTCACTCACCCTGTGCTTGGGCAAACACAGGGTATGTGGATGGGCAAACACAGGGCATACGTTTGGGCAAACACATATTTCACGCCCTTTGCCGTTCAATTTTGAACGAATACTGAACGAATATTGAACAGATACTGAACGTAACTGAACGGATTTGGAAATCCGAAAATTGGACTATAGGGGTACGGGGACCTGTTCCGTTTCTTACTGTTGGCATGTCACGTTACTGCCCATCAAAAAGGTAAAGGACATAGGTGATGCATATACTGGTAGAATTATCTCATCCGTGTGGGTCAAAGTACATTATATTGCATGGGACTTCACAACAAGATGAATCAGTTCGTCGAAGTGTCCATATTTATCGTTCAGCCTTGGCTGAACGATGCATGCAACAGCATTCGTTGGTCAACGCAACGCCTTGCGTTGACCGTTCAGCCAAGGCTGAACGATAATAAGACCTAAATGCTAATTTTAATACTCTTTCTATACTTCTGATCTTGACAGATGTTGGACATGAACCATATCGCCGCTCAGATGTTCGGCCAACGCACTCTTCGACACCACGCGGCGGCGGTTCTCGATAAGGAAAATAATAGCTCGTATTCCGATTTTGTGAGGTCGAGCGTGCGGCCGCCTGCTGTCACGCACTTTCCCAAAAGGTCTATTACTACCGTCCCGCTCCGCAATGTGTTGGTGGCAGTGAAGTTCTTGCGCCGCAACAAGGCGAAGATGCTCACACTCAGTTCTGGCAGATGGAACTGTTTTGCGATGTAGCCGTCCGCCCCGCCCCGCATCAGAAGTCATGCAGACACCCATGCGGACAATAGAATTCATCTAATTGTAGTAAAACTATTCATAGTATGTCAACCAACAGGCTAAAAAGCCCGAATAAATTTGTTTTTTAAGTTATCTTACCTTAACTTTGCAACATGATTCTGAAACACATCACGATCCTAAACTACAAGAACATAAAGGATGCGGAACTTGGCTTCTCTCCCAACATAAACTGCTTTATAGGCAGCAACGGGGAGGGCAAGACCAATGTATTGGATGCCATCTACTTCCTTTCATTCACCAAGAGTGCCACCAACGCGATCGACTCACTGAACGTGCGCCATGGCGAGGAGTACTTCCTGGTTCAGGGATTGTATGACCTCAACGGCACGGACGAAGAAATATCATGCGGACTGAAACTCCATCAGAAGAAACAGTTCAAGCGCAACAAGAAAGCATACAAAAGGCTGTCTGAGCACATCGGACTGCTCCCGTTGATACTGATCACGCCTAATGACCAGTGGCTGATCGGCGGAGGAAGCGACGAACGACGGAAATTCATGGATATAGTGATATCACAATACAATTCCGCATATATGAACCTGCTTATCCGCTATAACGGAGCCCTTCAACAGCGCAACGCCATGTTGAAGCAGGAAGAAGAGCCCGACATTGAGATCATGGAGGCGTTTGAGGAAATCATGGCAGAAACCGGAGAGGCGATATACAAGCTGAGAAGCGAGTTCATCACAGAATTCATCCCAACATTCCAAGACTACTACACGCGCATATCCGGTAACAAAGAGGCGGTGGGACTGGAATACGAAAGCCATTGCACAAGAGGTCCGTTATTGCAGACGATACAGCGCGACCGCCAGAAAGACCGGGCTGTAGGCTATTCGCTGCATGGGATACATAAAGACGACTTGATCATGACGCTCGGCGGATACCCCATCAAGCGGGAAGGTTCGCAAGGCCAAAACAAGACATTCCTCATCAGTCTGAAATTGGCGCAATTCAACTTCCTAAAGCGCACAGGTAGCAAAACCACTCCCCTGCTCCTTTTGGACGACATCTTCGACAAACTGGATTCAAGCCGCGTCGAACAAATCATCAACCTCGCCTCCGATGAGAACTTCGGGCAGATCTTCATAACCGACACGAACAGGGAAAACCTCGACAGGATACTTGAACGGTCACGGGGAAACTACAAGATGTTTCACGTAATTCATGGAGACGTATCAGAATGAAGAAGAGCAACACAGAATCATTGTCGGACCTGCTTTCCAAATACCTCAGGCAAGAAGGACTTGAGACACCGCTCAACCAGCACCGGCTCATATCCGCATGGCCGGAAGTAATGGGGACGACTATAACACGCTACACAGGCGACATGTTCATTAAAAATCAAACACTGTATGTCAAAATAACATCAGCACCACTAAAGAGCGACCTGATGATGGAGCGGACCAAACTGGTGAAGCGGCTCAACGACGCTGTTGGGGCATACGTGATAGCAGACATAGTATTTACTTGATAAACAAGAATCCATAAATGGAACAAGACGAGAAACCGATATACCAGCGGGATGTTCTGGAATTCACCACGGTAGCAGTGCAATTCTGCGCATACCTGGAAGACCTGGAAGGCAGGCAGAGAAGCGAGTTTGTCGACACAATGACAAAATTGCTGCCATTGCTATACCTGAAGGCGACACTGATGCCTCAATACGAGACGCTAAGCGACGATATAGCGACCGATTACGTCACAGAGGAAAACTACAACATCATACGGAACAACATTGCGTATTTGATGGCCGACAGGGACGACTACCTCGACGTGTTCGTCAACGACATGAAGTACAGCGACGAACCGATCCTGATGACAATCAGCGAAAACATAGCCGACATATACCAGGACATCAAGAATTTCGCCTATATATATAAAATAGGTGTGGAAGAGGAGATGATGACAGCCTTGGAAACATGCAAGACAAACTTTACCACCGACTGGGGGCAAAAGCTGGTGAACGTCATGCGCGCCCTTCATGAAGTGAAATACTCCATAAACGACGCGTATGAATAAAATCATTTACGACAAGATCGACAAGTCCACGATACAGCAAATGCCCAGAGAGACATTCACAGGCAGGATAATCACCATTACGTCTGTCAAAGAGGCGCGCAAGGCCGTGGAATATCTCATGAAGGAGTCTTTGCTTGGAATAGATTCGGAGACAAGACCGTCGTTCAAAAAGAACATCAGGCACAATGTGGCGCTTCTGCAAATATCGACCCACGACACCTGCTTCCTGTTCCGCCTCAACATGATAGGAATGCCCGACTGCCTGATACGGTTGCTTGAAGACCGCGGCATAACCAAGGTGGGACTGTCGTTGAAGGACGACCTGTCGACTTTGGAAAGACGCCACCAGTTCGTTCCCGGGAATTTCATCGACATACAGGACGAGGCGAAACTCATAGGCATACAAGACTGCTCACTGCAAAAAATCTACGCCAACCTCTTTGGCAAGATGATAACCAAGCGGCAGCAACTGAGCAACTGGGAGGCGGATACGCTCAGCGACGCACAGAAAATGTACGCGTCAATCGACGCATGGTCGTGCATCCTTATACACGAAGAGATACAACGGCTCGCAAAATCAAACGACTACACCCTTGTCAGCACTTGTGAAGACGATCAAACAGAAAACATTTATTCCGACAAAATTTATGAAGAAAATATATCTTAAACGAGGCAAAGAAGAATCACTGCAAAGATTCCACCCATGGATATTCTCAGGAGCAATAGCGTCGATCGAAGGAAACCCTGAAGAGGGCGACGTGGTGGAAGTGTATACAAGCAAGCGTGAATACATCGCAACAGGACACTACCAGATAGGCTCTATCATGGTGCGCATACTCTCGTTCGAACAAGAGGAAATCAACGAGGACTTCTACCGCAGACGGCTTGCCTCAGCATATAACATGCGACAGCGCATTGGAATAACCGGCATGCCAGACAACAATACCTACCGGCTCGTACACGGCGAGGGAGACAACCTGCCAGGACTTGTCATCGACATCTACGGCAGCACCGCCGTTATGCAGGCGCATTCCGTCGGTATGCATCAAGACCGCATGAAAGTGGCGGAAGCACTAAAGGACATTATGCAAGGGCAAATAACAAGCATATTCTACAAGTCGGAGACCACACTTCCGTTCAAAGCCGAACTTGGACAGGAGAACGGATTCCTAATGGGGAAAAGTACCGACGACATAGCTGTTGAGAACGGACTCAAGTTCCACGTAGACTGGCTGAAAGGACAGAAGACGGGCTTCTTCGTGGATCAAAGAGACAACCGCAGCTTGCTGGAGAGGTACAGCAAAGGACGCAATGTCCTCAACATGTTTTGCTACACTGGAGGTTTCTCATTCTACGCCATGCGCGGCGGGGCGAACCTCGTACATTCAGTCGACTCCTCACAAAAAGCCATCGACCTGACAAACGCCAACGTGGAACTCAACTTTCCACACGACCAACGCCATAAGGCGTTCGCCGAAGACGCGTTCAAGTTCCTTGACAACATGGACGAGGACTACGACCTCATAATACTCGACCCTCCTGCGTTCGCAAAACACAAGGACGCACTACGCAACGCTTTGAAAGGATACACACGCCTCAACCACAAGGCATTTGAGAAGATTCAAACAGGAGGAGTGCTCTTCACATTCAGTTGTTCGCAAGTAGTGACGAAAGACAATTTCCGCAACGCGGTTTTCACCGCAGCCGCACAGGCAAGGCGCAAGGTCAGAATATTGCACCAATTGCACCAGCCAGCCGACCACCCTATCAACATCTATCACCCTGAGGGGGAATACTTGAAGGGATTGGTGCTTTACGTGGAATAGACGGACTGAAACCAATCCTATTTGTCTACATCCTGCGACTGTTCTTCGTCAGGCAAGGAGCGTTGACGCCATCGCAGGGCAGCCTCTATTTCCTTCCGAACGGCCTCCTTCCTCTCACGGAAATCTTTTGTGATTCCACCGCCAACGTATACATACTGATTTACGCGTTGATACTTCTTCGCCTCATCAAGCAACTGGGCGAACTTCTCCTTCCGGCTTTCCTGCATCTTCCCTTGATTACGCAACTTACGGGTATGCTTCACCCAATTGACAAGAGATTTCTCGTCTGGATCGTACTTCGACGGAGTACGCTTGTTCTCATGCATAAAGTCCATATACTTTTGCCACATGTTCAGCCAGCGTTCTTCTTGTTTCATAGTCATTGTGTATATTTATAAAGTTAAATTCGCACTTACAGAATATACTGTCGGAAGAATCACTCCGCGCAGGTCGCAGCATTGTGTTTTACTCGGTAACACTGATTCTCCACTCACCGTTTACAAAGCGGGCCTTCCTTATGCATCTTTCCTTAGTCCCGTCGTTGAAATTCAACGAATAATCAACATAGTAGACCGAATCGGTCTCCTTCCTTGTACCTATAGGCACTACGGCCGCCACCCCGCCCTGGCTGTTTATATTATTGACATACCGTTCCAACACCATGCGCATAAGCATCACCTTTGTGGAATCAGCCGTAGAGCCGGCTTGTTCCCCATAGTAAGCATGCCGAATGTAGTAGTCTGTGTCTCCAGTGTATAGAGCGTTCAGTGCCGACACCACCATGTCCTCTGCCAATTTCGCGTCACTCGGCTGTTCCTCATTGTTGCATGATACAAGCGACACGACTGATACTGCGACGCATATTGCTATCAACTTCCTCATCACTTCTGGCGTATAAAAATGTTGATGGGAGTTCCACAGAAGTTCCAATGCGCCCTTATCTGATTCTCCAAGAAACGCTTATACGGCTCCTTGACATACTGAGGCAAATTGGCATAGAACACAAACGACGGAACGTACATCGCAGGCAACTGCATACAATATTTTATCTTAATATACTTGCCTTTGATTGAAGGAGGAGGAGTTGCCTCTATGATCGGCAGCATGACCTCGTTCAGCTTGTGTGTGCTGACCTTGTTCACACGGTTCTTATATGTATTCTCAGCCTCTTCCAATACTTTGTATATACGCTGTTTGGTCAAAGCCGACGCGAATATAATCTTGAAGTCGGTGAACGGAGCAAAGCGTTCGCGTATTGTATTCTCAAAATGCTTGATAGCAGTGGTACTCTTGTCCTTGGCCAAGTCCCATTTGTTCACCACGACCACCATGCCCTTCTGGTTTTTCTGAATAATCTGGAAAATGTTGACATCCTGACCTTCTATGCCACGTGTGGCATCGATCATCAGCACGCACACGTCAGAGTTCTCTATAGCGCGTATAGACCGCATGACCGAGTAGAATTCCAAATCCTCATTGACCTTGTTCTTTTTGCGAATGCCCGCCGTATCGACCAAATAAAAGTTGAAGCCGAACTTGTTGTACTTCGTATAGACCGAGTCGCGCGTAGTTCCAGCCACGTCGGTCACCACATTGCGGTTATCGTCAAGGAACGCGTTGATTATTGAGGATTTTCCCACATTAGGACGCCCCACTACGGCTATCCTTGGTATATTCTCCTCTATCACATCCGACATGTCTTTGGTAAACTTACTTACAATCAAGTCGAGCAAGTCGCCCGTACCACTACCCGTTGAAGCGGAAATGCACACGGGATCGCCAAGTCCGAGAGAATAAAACTCCGCACTGCTGTATTGCAAATCGTTGGAATCCACTTTATTGCAACACAAGATAGTCGGAACCTTCTTCCTACGCAAAATGCTTGCGACCTGCCCGTCCAAGTCGGTGACTCCAATGAGGACGTCAACCATAAACAAGATCACGTCACACTCCTCTATCGCTATCGACACCTGCTTGCGTATTTCCTCCTCGAACACATCGTCAGAATTCACGACCCATCCGCCAGTGTCAACCACGGAGAACTCTTTGTTTCCCCATTCACACTTGCCATATTGGCGGTCGCGGGTTGTTCCCGCCTCGTCACTGACGATGGCATGACGTGTCTGGGTCAGACGGTTGAACAAAGTCGACTTTCCCACATTAGGACGACCTACTATTGCCACTAAGTTTCCCATATTTTTTCTTATTGTCACCCTTGGCACCATTACTCTGGTGGAACAGGGCTGGTTTAAAAATTTATCACTGCGGATTGTATCCGAACAAGTTCAACTCCCTTTCAGAATCCCTCCAATCCTTGTCCACCTTCACGAACACCTCCAAAAAGACATGCTTTCCGAAAAACCGTTCGAGAGACTTTCTCGCCTCTGTGGCCACTTTTTTGAGAGCCTTTCCCTGATGACCTATTATGATGCCTTTCTGACTTTCGTGATTCACATAAATAACCGCACTTATACGTATTATCTTAGGCTCGTCCTTGAAACTCTCCACCCCGACTTCAACCGAGTACGGGATCTCCTTACTATAATAAAGGAGTATCTTCTCACGGATAATCTCACTTACAAAGAAACGCGCCGGCTTGTCGGTCAGCTGGTCCTTGTCGAAATACGGAGGACTCTCTGGTATCAGCTCCCTTATCCGCTTCATCACAGCGTCGACATTGAACTTGGCAATAGCCGAAACCGGTATGATTTCAGCCTTTGGCAGCAACGAGTGCCACTCCTCAACCAGCTCTTCAAGCCGTTGTTGGTTGGTCAAGTCGATTTTGTTGATGAGTACGATTACAGGAACGTTCAGCGCCTCAACCTTCTTGAGGAAGTCGTTGTTCTTGTCGATGGTCTCAATTGGGTCGGTCACATAGAGCAGCACGTCAGCGTCTTCAAGCGCGCTCATGGAGAAAGCCAGCATGGACTCCTGCAACTTATACGTTGGTTTCAAGACTCCGGGAGTGTCACTGAACACGATTTGAGCCTCATCGTCGTTGATGATGCCCATAATCCTGTGACGTGTGGTCTGGGCCTTGAACGTGGCAATGGAGATACGCTCTCCGACGAACAAGTTCATCAGAGTCGACTTTCCGACATTCGGGTTGCCCACAATATTTACAAAACCTGATTTATGCATACGCGGTCAAAACAGAAAAACGCACCGTATGTGTCATGCGATGCGTTTATTACTTCTTGTGGTTTAAATTGCTTCTTCTTTCACTATCGCAATCTTGCCTCTGTAATATCCACATGCAGGACATACGGTATGATATACATAGAATTCACCACAATTAGGGCAAACTGCCAATGTTGGAGCTACTGCTACATCATGAGTTCTTCTCTTACGACCCCTTGTTTTCGATTGTCTTCTTTTAGGATGTGCCATAATTCGATATTTATTATTTTATTCTCTTTTATTATTCCTCATCTATGTCTTCGCCGCTTCGGGCAGAAAGATGCGCCTCAAGGGCGTCAATCATAGCTTTGTCACATTCTCCAGGTGCGTGAACCAGCTTCAAAGGCATACTGAGCGCTATGTACTCATAAATGAATTGCGAAATGTCAATCACACCGTCTTTTTCCGGAACGACCACCAAGTCGCCATCGTCTGAATAATCACCACCCAACATCACCGACAGCTCGTCGCTTGTGTCAACAGGCACGGCCACGTCTGCCAGGCATCTGTCGCATGGGGCATAGACCATTCCCTTCGAACGTATGGTGAAACGGTAACGTGATTTGGGGTTACCGGCAACTTCAACCACGGTGTGGACATTTCCACGCCCTATCAGTCCGTCTATCTTTTGAAAGAAAGAATCGTCAATCGTATATTCGACCTTCAACCCGTCGATGTTCCGACCCAACAGATCTATCTTGAATTCGTCTTTACCCATTTGGAGTGCAAAGGTATAACAAATTTTCTTACTGACAAAATTTTTTATCACTAACTTATCGGCACACTACCAAAAACGGCTCTTGGCGGTGGCTTACAGAGTCCGTCTGCGATGTGATACGACGACCACACATAAAATCATCCTCGTCCGCTACGTCAACTTATGAAATGAAGCTCATCTGCCTCCAAGCTCACTGAACTTCCTTCGCCCTTTGGCATAGTATTGCCAAAGGAGGAACACAGGCGTATGGTCTGGTCTGGACTTGGATGTTCTCCAACGTTGTATATCGTCACGCACTGATTTATACGCAGGTTTCAGACGGTTGAACTCCCTGTTGGCACGCATCACGGCCTTGGCGTTTGCCAAATCCCCCTTAAGCAGGAACTGCAGAGCGGCCATAAGATCAAGCAGCGACCTGACACGCAATATGTTACGGAGTTCTGAATCGGGCAGGTTCTTATATAGCATCAACCTGTTGTTGCGGAAGTTGAGGAAGGTCTTTCTTGCGTTTCCCTGGTTCAACGTCGCCCCTCCCAGATGGAATGCAGAGCTTCCAGGCACACAGGCCAAGCTGTAGCCCATGATCCTCATGCGCCAGCAGAGGTCGATTTCCTCCATGTGGGCGAAGAACTTAGAGTCAAGGCCGCCGGCTTTCCAATAGACATCAGCGCGCACCATCATCGCCGCACCTGTAACCCACATGACCTCTTGTATGTCATCATACTGTCCGTTGTCGTCCTCCACCGTCTGGAATATTCTGCCACGGCAATAGGGATAACCATACTTGTCGATGAAGCCTCCGGCGGCACCGGCATACTCAAACTGGGGAGTCCCGCCCTTGTCGTCCCTGAGTTTCAACAGCTTGGGTTGGCATGCGGCAACGTCCGCATGATCGTCCATATACTCCAACATCGGGTTGAGCCATCCTTCCTGCCGGATCTCCACATCACTGTTGAGCAGCATGTAGTATTCAGCGTCTATCTGCCGCAGCGACTTGTTGTAGCCTTCAGCGAAACCATAGTTATGGTCGAGCTCAATGATCCTTATCTGTGGGAATTCGCTCCTTAGCATGGCGACAGAACCGTCAGTGGAGGCATTGTCCGCCACCACGACTTCAACGCCGTCGCCCTGAGAGCATCTGACGACCGAAGGAAGATACTTGCGCATCATTTCCGCGCCGTTCCAGTTCAATATTACTACAGCAAGCTTGCACATAACGCGTCGTTTGTATTATTTACACATGTACATTTCCAGCAAGCACATCACTGGCAAGGACGTGCTTGATGTTGCCATCTTTGTCAGAATAGACAATAGACTCGCCACGTGACGCCTTGTCATGCAGCATATTTTGTTCGGCAAGAGCCAAACCTTCGTCTAACTTATTGAAAAAATCTTGTGCGTCCTTATTTGACATAACTCTTAATCTGATTAAATTTGTATTTATCATAAACAGCAGGGGTTATGAACTTTCCTCCTGTAGCTATTCTTTCCCGTTTGTATTCACTATTATCATAAATCGCCCATAAATCGACATCATTCATAAATAGCTTGAACAAATTATCTATGCCTTTGGTATATCGACGAAGAATGACATCATAAGGAATATTATGTCCGCCTTTGCCCACTCTTTCAGCCACACGGTCAACTGCGAGTTGTGGAGAATTAAGCCAGAAAAAAATCAGATAGACAATGTAGCCCAAGTCATGAGCCCTTCTCACGAGGTTGACATACGAGCGCGTTGCCAATGTGGTTTCTATTGAGAATGATTCTCCTTTGTGAAGCAGATATTGTATTCGCTCAAGCATAAGCCGTCCTGCCTCTATAGCCACACCTTCGGGATTGAAAGGCGACAATCCCTTGGCTATCTCGTCAGCATTCACGAACTCCTTTACCAAAAGACTTTTTGGTAAGATAGTCATTGATGCCGTGGTCTTACCCGCACCATTGCAGCCTGCTATGATGTAAAGATGCTTTGCCATAGTTTTTTGCAAAAGTAGCTAATATTCTTCAATGCAGCAACCCTTTACTGTAAAAAGTTCTTATGTATTATATTATCGATTCCTATTGCTACAGCAAGCTTGCACATAACGCGTCGTTTGTAGTGTTAAAGCCGTCCATCCTGACTGTGACTATCTGATTGTCAAGTTCCGGCTGGTTTGGCATTTCGATTCTTATATAGTTTTCCGTGAAACCGTTCATAGGTCTTCCACGTCGTGACGAATGTTCCAAAAGCACCTTGGCTGTCTTACCGATATGGCGGTGGTAGAAGTCATGCGTTTTTTGTTCCGAAAGCCCCAGCAGTCGTTGCGTGCGCTCATGCTTCTCTTCCGGACTGACGACATGTTTGATTTCCAACGCCTTGGTTCCCGGGCGTTCCGAGTAAGTGAACACATGCAGCTGTGTCACGTCAAGGCTTGCAATGAAGTCGTAAGCGCGGTCGAAGTACTCCTGCGTCTCACCCCGTGTGCCCGTCATCACGTCAACTCCGATGAAGCAGTCGGGCATCAGTTGCTTTATGCGCTCTATCTTGTGTCTGAACAACGCTGTGTCGTAGTGTCTGTGCATAAGTTTGAGTACCTCGTCGCACCCGCTCTGGAGCGGTATGTGGAAGTGCGGCATAAAAGCCCTCGACCTGGCGCAGAACTCAATGATCTCATCGGTAAGCAAGTCGGGTTCAATTGACGATATACGATACCGCTCAATGCCCTCCACCATGTCAAGCCGGCGTATCAAGTCAATGAACTTCTCCTTGGTGGTGCGGCCGAAGTCGCCAATGTTCACGCCTGTAAGGACAATTTCCTTGCCGCCTTCCTCTGCGACTTGCTCCGCCTGCCGCACAATGGAGTCGACCGAGCCGTTGCGGCTTCTGCCCCGGGCCATGGGGATTGTGCAATAAGTGCAGAAGTAGTTGCAGCCGTCTTGCACTTTCAGGAAATACCTTGTACGGTCACCACGTGAGCATGAAGGGAAAAACGCCTTCTCATCGTGGATCAGCTGTTGCGCCGACGGCTTCACACTTTCACCTTGAGTCAGCATGTAGCACATTTGCGACAGCAATTCACCCCGATACTGTGCTCCGACAACCAGGCTGACACCCGGAATGTCGCTTATCGTCTTGGGACTCAGTTGTGCATAACATCCGGTGACAGCGACAAAGGCACCTGGATTCTCCTTGATTATCTTGTGTATCGCCTGCCTGCACTTACTGTCAGCCTGCGAGGTCACACTGCAAGTGTTGACCACACAGATGTCCGCCGTCTCACCCTTCTGCGCCTTCATTGCGCCATGCTTCATGAGCATCTCGCCAAGAGTCGACGTCTCGGCGAAGTTGAGCTTGCAACCCAACGTGAAGAACGCGGCTTTCTTCCCCTCCAATACGCTGTAATCTATCATCGGCTGCAAAGGTACGAATAAATCAATAAAAGCCGCAATCTTCTTGACAAATATTAATATGAATAAGTGAGTGAGACATCCATCTTCAACTCATAATAATATTGGTCGTCAAGAACAAGGAACACGGAGGCGGTACACTTGTTCTCGCCATACAGGAAGCCGGTGTAGGCAAAGGTAAGGACTCCCGCGTCGGCCTTGTATCCCACCTTGCACTGCATGATCTGTGAGCCATAGGAACAAACTTGTCCGCTGAAGTTCATGTAGAAGCCGTCGGAAGATGATTTCTTCTGCGTCAGTTCATGGGTCGACAGATTATCGTACGCCATATAGACAAGGTCGGAGACCTCAGTCCCTTCAGGGAAGCAAGCGAGAATCTTGTCCATATCGAGCGATATGGCCTGCTTGTCCATTGAGCGTACGGACATTATGTTGTAGGACGCGCTGACAGTCTCACCGCCTACCCTTGTCATAGAATCAGTATAGATGTCGAGTCCGTATCCATAGCTTTGGTCGTCCGTCGGGTCATCAGGGTCGTCAGGATCATCATCGTCATCTCCCCCTTCGCCATTGTCGAAAGTAGGGATTGTGAAGGCGTTTATTTGATTTGTCATGTAGTCTATACGGTTGGTGAGCCAAACCCTCATGTTCTCTGTCTCCTGTACAGGGTCGTGTGTTCCGTTCTTGTCGACCTTGGGCCAGCGGAGCATCTCCCGCTCCTGCGCACTCAATCCGTCGTTGTCCTCACGCATTCCCTCAACATACTTCATAGTCTCATTCCAGCAGACCGACATCAGACTATCCTTGTATTGATTCCACTGGTCAATATAGGCTTGTGTGAACTTGCCGCTTTTGAACATTCCGTCATAATAGTGGCTTGTACTGGAAGGAGACACCCTCATGCCCGTGTAGTCGGTGAAGAACGTGCACGACTGATATTGATTGTAGTAGTCAAAGCTGTAGCCCGCATCATAGTCCCAGGCAGGTCCGAACCTCCACTTCCCGTTACCGTCTTTCGACAGGAACACGCTTCTGTTCGGAAAGTCGGCATTGTCGACGAGGTCGTTCAACTGCAACAGGGCGATATACGACTTTATGTCACAGATGGAGTCGAGAGCGTCGTACCTGCCATTCTTGATGGCCGTCTCCAACTTGGCGAACTCGGCACGCACAGAGTCGCGAACCGCCTTGTTGGCATCCTCTGGATATTTCACGCCAATAGGCAGGTTGTAGACATCCGACCAGAAGCATGTTGAGTCGGTATTGTACTTCCATGTATCATCGCCGTCGTCAGTGTCAATAGTAATGAAGATGCCGTCCTTCTTTGAAACATCTACGCGATTGTCGCCCCGCTCCACCTGCTCTGTCATCTGGTACAGGCCTTTGTATTCTCCGTTTATAAAGACCTCGACATAGCGGGTCTTGGTACAATACGCCACACCCGTCATCTTGCCCACTATGAACGGGAACGTGTTCATCAGATCGGTCACGTCACGGTAATTGGCAAGGAACACCCACTTGCGGGCCTTCCCTATTCCGAGAATCTTGCTTTTGGTATCGAGAGAGATTTTGAACGGCTTCTTCGGATACCATCTCCATGATGAGTTGCCACGTCCGCGGATTCGTCCCGTACCGGAATAGCTTGGGTACTCGCCCTTGCCGTCGATGGATATGTAGCACCTGTACCAGTCCTGCCTTCCTCCGTTCGTCTCTTCCGGGAAGGCGGGATTGTGGTAATAGCATACCAGCGTGTCGAAATTCTCGATTGTGATGTTCATGGAGAACACCCTGTATTTGTTTTTCGTCAGCGAGTCAGGGTCGTCCACAAAGGTTACACTGTCGAGCAATTCAGTCTCAAACGGTATGTAGCTGATCACATCCTCGGTCTCACCATTGCGATGCATCCTCAGTACCTCGCCGTTTTCATTAAAGTCAATATCGGTTATGTCGCCGACCGCATAGGGAAACGTCCACACGCCGTCGTATATAGCGTCTGTTGTGTGCACGTCCACCCAAGATTGTGCGAAAGAGCATTGCCACATCAATATGAGCAGTGCCGTAATTTGGATTCGAAGCATAGTTGTATGTGTTCTCTTTATATATTGTTTACTAATCTACTGATCATTGAGGAATTGTCTCGCCCGTTCAATCAGGGTGTCCTTCCTGCGCATGACGTCGGCCATATCCATATCCACGACAATGTCGGGAGGTATTCCGAACTCTATGTGTTGTTTGTCGCGGTCTATATACACCACGGCGCTGTAGCGCACGCTCCAACCACAAGGTATCTCCTGTGTGAACGGCAGTCCGGAGCCGCCGCCTGTAGTGTCGCCGAGCAAGGTCACATTTGGTATGCAGTCCATCATCTTCACGAAGTCGTTTGTCGCCGAGAAGCATTTGCGATTGGTCAGCACTACCACATTCTTCTGCCACCTGGTTCCCTTTGCAGGTTCCAGGTATTCGGGTTTAGGTGAAGAGAAGTCATCGTGTCCCTTGCCTGTCTTATGATAAGTATAGCCGACGAGTATCTTCTCATTAGTGAAGTGCGAGGCCAATTTGGTGGCATTGGTAAGTTCGCCTCCGCCGTTGCCCCTGACATCAATTATCAGTCCGTTGCATGACGCGAGCAACGTGAGCATGTTGCTGATGTTCCCGTCGCCGATCCCGTCGCCGAAGCTTTCATATCTGACATAGCCGACGTTATCGTCCAGTACCTTGTATCTCAAACCGGACGCTATGTGGTAGTCCGTGCCCAAGTAGCCTCGCGCAATCGAGTCGTAGTAGTTTTCAGGATAGTCCTCCCAAAAACTCCAGTTGCGTCCCAAGTCGAATGATGCGCCCAGGTTGACATGTCCGTCTTTCAACTCGCCTATCATGTCACAGCACACCTCGAACAGTTGCAAGCTCGTCATGTTGGGATTCACCTTTTTTCTGTAGCGTTCGTGCACCTCGTCCCAATCCACTCCGATCTTTTCTTTCTTGTAGTCGAAGAAACAGTATCTCTCGTCGAGCAGCTGCCACAACGCCTCAAGGTTGCCTGAGGGGGTGTCCTCGGACGGCAGTTCCTCGCCCACGCAACTTACCAGCACGGCTATGCATGTCACCCACAATATGTAGAGCAGATTCCTCATATATCAATTCCTATTATAAAAGAGTGGACATACGCATGATAGCGCAGCTTGTTGTATTTCGTCTGATACACAAATCCATTATATCCCACACTGAGACGTGTGGAGCCTATAGGGAAGCAAAACAGCAGGCGGTAGTCAACCGATGGAGTGTTCACAGTATTGGCAAACACACAGTTGTTGTCGTAGTGTCCTAAGGAAAACTCCTCATAATATGACTGTCCGAACTGTGGCGAATAGGCCAAACCCACGACAGGGACGTCGATAGCGAACTCCAACGCACAGGGCTTGTTGCTGATATTGAATCCGTATGCCACAAGCGACGACACGTGCGCCATTAATGATACTTTCGCCTGGGCCGGATTGTTGCCGTTGCGGTCGTTATATACACATCCGAGGATCAGTTGTCCCATCGGACCGGCCTTCAAGGTCCACCCGCCTGAGTGAAGAAGGCGGAAATGGTGAGCCAGCGAGTACATCACCCCGAAATCATAATCATAGACATTGTTCCCCGGATTCTCAGTTCTTCCAAAATGCGCCCTTGTTCGGTGCATCGTATGTTCATATTGCTTCTCGACAATCAAGTCGCCCCTCATTCCGGTATAAGAATATGGCGACAGATAGGTGTCGAGTACGTTGTCTGATCCAACGCCCACCATCAAGCGGGTTGCCGAACGACCTGTTCCGTCAGTTTGCGCAAGCGTGCAAAATCGGGAACAGGTCAACAACATCAATATGAATACGGTCTTATATGCCATTGTGTATCAAAACAAAGTGAGTTGGATTGGTCCTTCATCGTGTGGAGGGTTCTTTTTGTGGTATTCCTCATCCGACTCAGGCTCCTCATCCTTTGAGTCTTCCTGTACGTCGGGCAGGACGTTATCCCCAGATTCAGCTGGAGCATTCTGAGGTTCATAGGAAGCAGTCTCTCCCGAATCTTTATCTTCTTCAAGAGAAGGGACTTCTCCACCTTTTCCATCGTCAGGAGGATTATAACCACCGTCATCAGGAGTATCTCCTTCGTCGGCAAGAGAGGTAGAGCCGTCATTGTCTGGTTCATTACCGCTGACAGGCTCATCACCACCATCAGGTGCGCCGTCATCGTCTGGTTCGTCACCTCCTGTTTCATCCTTTATCTCTTCGACGCTTTCCAGAGCATACGGTGTAAGCCGCTTGCCCTTGGCCTTGTAGCCCTTTACAGCTATGAATTCATCGACATCCATCTCTTGCGGACCACGGAAAGTGTCGGGTTCGCTGAATGTGAGTAGCAACTTAGGCGAAGGCGTGCATGTAAGCAGAATGAGCTTTGACGCCGGGTTGTCGCCCATGAAGTTCTGATGCTTGCGCGACTCATCCATAGTGAACCGCTTGATATACGGCAGGTTCTGATTGTCGGCATCCCACAACACGGCAGTCCACACCTTGTCGCTTTCGTACTTCTCAATCAGCAGTATGTTTTGCTCGTAGTGGTTGTTGATGTCGAAATTGGTGGTATAGAACTCACCATTGTCGAGTACCACAAGGATTCTGTCCTCATTGAAGAATTCGCCAAGATACTTGCCGTGATTCTCGTAATTAAGTCGTTTGACATCCTCATCGAACCACACTTCACGCCCACCGAGCGTACTTCCGCCATGCGACTTCAGTCCTATGCGAAGCACCTCGTATTTGGTGAGTTGGTTGCCCCTCGCTCCGCGGCCTTTGACCGCCACTTCCTTGAAGTCCTTGTCGAATATCAGCTTCTTCACCCGCGGCTGCGGTTTCAATGTCACCTTTATGACCTCCGCCTCGCCGTTGGCGTTTGCCGTGAAATAGGTCACACGCGACTTTGGAGTCCCCATCGTTAGGTCGTACTCATGGTCACGGCTCAATGTCGTTATGTTGAAACGCTTGATGTAGGTCACTCCGCTCTTTCCGTCCTTGTAGCACACATTGTAGATTGTGCGGCTGTCGTTTTTCTTGAAGATGGCCACATGAATGATTTCCGCCTTTCTTTTCTCACGTTTCGACTTTTCAGTCTCGCCGACGAAAGCCTTGTCGGCTACCTTGGTGATCTTGTAAGTTCCGTCTTTGTAGAATATGATAATGTCGTCTATATCGCTGCAGTTGCATATAAACTCGTCTTTCTTCAAGCTTGTGCCGATAAAGCCGTCGGTACGGTTGATGTACAGTTTTTGATTCGCCTCAGCCACTGTCGCGGCCTGTATGGTGTCAAAGTTCCTGATCTCAGTGAGGCGGGGATGTTCGGCTCCATACTTCTTTTGCAAATACTTGAACCAGTCGGCCGTGACTTCCACAAGGTTTTCGAGGTCGCGCGCTATCCGCTCAAGTTCTTCCTGTATCTTGGCGAGCAGTTCGTCAGCCTTGTCCTTGTTGAACTTCAGGATGCGTTGCATCTTTATTTCCAACAAGCGCAACAGGTCGTCACGTGTCACTTCACGCACAAAGTCCTTCTTGAACGGTTCCAACCGTTCGTCAATGTATTTGAGCGCGGCGTCAGTGTTCTCGGCGTTCTCGAACGGCTTGCCCTTGTATATGCGCTCTTCAATGAATATCTTCTCAAGCGAGCAGAAGAAGAACTGCTCGGTGAGTTCGTCCCTGCGTATTTCAAGCTCCCTGCGTATGAGGAACTTTGTATAGTCGACCGAACGCCTCAGTACATCGCTTATAGTGAGGAACTGCGGCATACGCTCGTCGATGACACAGCAGTTCGGACTGATGCTTATCTCACAATCGGTGAAGGCGTAGAGCGCGTCAATGGTCTTGTCACTCGACACTCCCGGCATCAAGTGTATCCTTATCTCCACGGTGGCTGCCGTGTTGTCATCAACTTTGCGGGCCTTGATCTTCCCCTTGTCGATCGCCTTTAGTATGGAATCAATCAACGTGGTGGCGGTCTTCCCATACGGGATTTCCTTAATGACGAGGGTCTTGCTGTCGAGTTTCTCTATCTTGGCGCGCACCCTGACAGAGCCTCCGCGTTGACCGTCATTGTACTTTGACACGTCAATCGACCCACCTGTAGGGAAGTCGGGATAGAGTTGGAAAGCCTCTTCATGCAGGTAGTGTACGGCGGCCTCACATATCTCATTGAAATTATGGGGCAGTATCTTCGACGACAGGCCGACGGCAATGCCTTCCACACCTTGCGCCAACAGCAAAGGGAACTTCACAGGCAGGGTTATAGGCTCCCTGTTCCTGCCGTCATACGACAGCTTCCATTCCGTGGTCTTCGGGTTGAACAGCACTTCATTAGCGAACTTCGACAGCCTTGCCTCAATATACCTGCTTGCCGCAGCCGGATCGCCGGTGAGAATGTTTCCCCAGTTTCCTTGGCAGTCGATGAGCAAGTCTTTCTGTCCAAGCTGCACAAGCGCGTCCTTTATCGAGGCGTCGCCATGAGGATGAAATTGCATAGTGTGCCCCACTATGTTGGCAACTTTGTTGTAACTGCCGTCGTCCATCCGCTTCATCGAGTGGAGTATGCGGCGTTGTACAGGCTTCAACCCGTCCATAATGTGCGGCACGGCGCGCTCCAATATAACATAGCTGGCATAATCAAGAAACCAGTTCTGATACATGCCGCTCAAATGGTGCGTTATGCCGTCCTTCATCAGTTCGGGATTGTAGTCGCTGTGCGGAGCTCCGTAGTCCGTGGCCTCCGAGCCTGTATCGCCGACAGTCTCATCAGCCTCTTCATCATGCCGCGGTTCTCCTTTCAGCTTCTCTTCATCTTCCTTTATTTCATCCATATCATCGCTATTTACTACAAAGATAAGAAAAAGTTTGCAGTTTCAACGGGGATGTTTGGGCTTTTTTGTATTTTTGCATCCAACAAACATGTATTATTATGAAATTGCTACTGACATTAACCCTTATTACGCTGTCGGTCTCAGCACAGGCGAAGCAGACCGAAAAGGACTTCTTTCCCGACGGGACAGAAGTGCCGGCATGGTTCCACGACACCACGTACACCGACATCTCGCGGCTTGGCAAACAATACCGCATTACCGACTACGGAGTGCTGATGGACGGACAGGTGCACACCCTGCAACTACAGTCCATAATCGACAAGATGGCGGCCGACGGCGGAGGCGTGATGGTCGTTCCCTCGGGAACGTTCGTAAGCGGAGCGTTGTTCTTCCGTCAAGGCACCCACCTGTATCTTGAGAAAGGCGCCGTGCTAAAGGGATCGGACAGGATCAGCGACTTCCCCGTCATGACTACGCGCATCGAGGGTGAGACATGCAAATACTTCCCCGCCCTGGTCAACGCCGACGGACTTGACGGATTCACCATCTCCGGCGAGGGAACCATTGACGGCAACGGACTGCCCTACTGGCAGCAGTTCTGGTTGCGTCGCTCATGGAATCCCCAATGCACGAACAAGGACGAGCAACGTCCGCGGCTTGTCTACATATCCAACTGCAAGAACGTGCAAATCGACGGGATATGCATACAGAACTCTCCGTTCTGGACCACTCACTACTATAAGTGCGAGAACGTGAAACTGCTCAACCTGCACATCACTTCACTCTACAAGCCCGTACGCGCTCCTTCAACCGACGCTATTGACATCGACGCCTGCAAGAACATGCTTGTGCATGGATGCTACATGTCGGTCGACGACGATGCCGTGGCATTGAAAGGCGGCAAGGGACCTTGGGCCGACGACCCAGAGAAGATGCCCGAGAATGGCGGCAATGAGAACATAATCATCGAGGACTGCACCTTTGGATTCTGCGCAAGCTGCGTGACCTGCGGCAGCGAGTCGATCTACGACCACAACATAGTGCTGCGGCGCATAAAAGTCGATGAGGCGACGAACCTGCTGTGGCTGAAGATGCGTCCCGACACTCCGCAACACTATGAGTACATCACAGTGGAGGACATAACCGGCAACGCCCAGAACTTCCTGCTTGTACGCCCGTGGACCCAATTCTACGATCTGAAAGACCGCAAGGACACTCCCATGTCGTACAGCAACAACATCACCATGCGTCGCATACGGCTTGAATGCAAGACGTTCTTCAACGTGACGCAGAACAAAGAACAATACCAGCTTCGCGACTTCCTGTTCGAGGACTGCGACATCAACGCCGACAACGTGAACTTCCACCCTGAATACATCGACAACCTGACATTGAAAAACGTAGTCGTGAATGGCAAGAAACTGTGAAATGCCTTGCCTAAGAACGGGTTCGCACATAAAGAGTCCGGCCAATAAGAACATCGTCTTATCGGCCGGACTTAGTCATTTTTTGGCAATCACCTCACGGGATGATGGTCAAAATTTGGTCTTTTTCGGCAATCACCTCACGGAATGATGGTCAAAATTCAGTCTTTTTCGGCAGTC